>DATDQD010000267.1:0-6749 GCA_035292425.1 Bacteroidota bacterium | reverse complement strand
CCAGAACCCGCGCACCCGGAAACAGGGCTCCGGGACGAAGGTCGTCAGGAAGGGCACCCTCAGGGAATTACCGTTGATGTCGCGTGCCGTCGAGTCGATCGAGAGCCTGTACGTCTCTCCCAGCAGGTACCGGACGTCCATCCTCGACCCGTTGGAGTCGACCGGAGTGACCATCACCACGTCCCCGCCGAAGGAGGCCACGTGGTTCGTGTCGGTGGTGACGCCACCCGCCGACGAACTGATCCGCACCGCCCTGCGCACCGACGTGACGTCCATGAACTTGTTGAAGCGGACCTGGATCATCGAGTAATACGAGCAGATCCCGGAGCCGCAGTCGTTGACGTAGAAATCGGGATACGGCCCGGTGGAATTCATCGGCGGATAGGTGTAGACCACCGCGGGCATCACCGACGGGTCGTCGAGCGATCCGAATCCCGGGCCCGGGGGGCCCATGGGGCCTTCGCAACCCGTCGATATCACGACCAGCCAGAATATTGCGTGTAACACGTTCCTGTTCATCGGGATTCTCCCCTGGAGTCGCCACCTATGGAGCGGTGTGGAATGTGATGGTGTACGGTTCCTTCAACGGAACACCGCCCTTCGACGTGAGAGAAGTGGAAACGGTCACCTTGTACATCGTCGATGGTTGGAGCGGGAAGTACGGGTCGAAAATGAAATCCATGCCCGAGGCCGGATAAAACAGGTAGCCGCCGGCAACAGCGTTCCCGGCAGAATCCGTCAGCGTGACGCACCCGGGCAACGTGGTTGAGGCGATGTTCGCGCTGCAGCTGAATAAAAGCTTGTGGTTGACGGAAAAAGCAGACTCTCCGTCAAGTGGATTCGACGACACGATCACGAAGGGTCCTGTCGTGAAACGAGCGGAATACGGTCCGGCCATCCGTTCACCGAAGATAGATACGAGCGTGGTATCGATGCGCCAGGCGTACTCCGTCTCTGGGGCCAGCTCGGACGGCCTGAAATATACCCAGTCGTACGACGACCGGAGCGTATGCTCCCCCACCGGGGGCTCGATGGTGAACGCCCTCATGAATTCGGCCGTGTCGACGGGGGACGTAAAACGGACCTCGACGGCCCGGCTGATGCTCACTCCGGTATCGCCGTCCCCGGGCTCCGTGTCCTCGATCCGGAATACACGGGTGGTGAAGGAGAAAACATACTCCGACGGCAATGTCACCCCGGACGGTGTCCTCAACGTGGTATTCAAGGTAACCCTGTACAACGTCCCGCCCGAGAGCGGCGCCACCGGCATGACCGAGAACGACCGCTGGTTGTTGTTATTCTGGTACACCAGCGTTATGTGCGGGTCCGTGGCGATGGCCCAGGGGATGGATTCCCAAGCGACGGGAGCGTTCATCTGCACCGAGATCATCGTATTCACGGGCACATCGCCGGCGTTGTTCCCCGGCGAGGTGTACACAACGTGGAAGGGGGCTGTCGTGAACGGGAGGATGTACGACGTTTCGAGGGCCATCCCCCGCATCGACCGGAGCGTCGTGTCGACGGTGATTGTATAATGGGTTGACGGTTCAAACTGGGGCGTGGCGCGGACCCGGACCAGCTCCGGATAGTAGCTGGTGTACGAGAATGTCACCTGGCCGGGCGGATCGATTCGTAACGCGGATTTGACCGTCGATGTGTCGACGGCGTCATTAAAAATGAGAGCGACATCGTTGTACGGCTCGAAGCCGACAGACCCCGGAGCCGGTGTCGACGAAATCACCCTGAAGGCCTGGGTCGTGAAACGGGATACGAAGCGTTCGCGAAGGCGGTTACCGAATATATCGGCGGCGGCGGTATCGACAGACACCGTGAACATTGTTCCCGGTAGCCACCCGTTTTCCGATGGGGAGGGCCTAAACCGGACGGTCGATGAGTCATAGTAAACGCCCCATCTCCCATCGATCGGCGGATCGATCCGTACGTGAGAGAAGAACCCGGAATCCACCCTGCTGTTCAGGGCGATGGTGAGGGACGTACCTCGCGTGACCTCCACTTGACCGTCACGCGGGTCGATAGACTTCACCCGGAATTCCGGCTCCGGGACAAATGTCATCGTGAACGGGGCCCTGAGATTGTTCCCGTTCATGTCCCGCGCCGCACTATCCACCGTGAGTCGGTACGATTCCCCTACAAGGAAGAGAAACGGGCTACCGGAGTATACCCGCTCCACCGGCCGCACCATGACGATGTCATTGCCCGCCAGGACCACACGCGTCGAATCGACGAACAGTCGATCTGACGGGGAGGCAAGATGGATTGATGTACGGACGGACGAGGGGTCCATATATTTATTGAACCGGACCTGTAACTGGGTGACATTTCCGCAGCCCGAGCCGTCGCAATACCACCCCGTCAGATCGGGGTACGGACCGATCGAATTCGCGGGGGGATAGGTATAGATCACCTCCGGAATGACTGCAGGATCGGAAAGCGCCTCTGTTCCGTCGGTGGGGGGACCTTCCGGGCCTTCGCAGCCGAAGATCGACATTAACACGAGCGCCAGGAGTCCAGCGGGGCGGACTATCAGCGCGCGCACGCTACCACGTCCTGAATCGGAAAACATATTCCTCCGACAAACCGGGACCCAATTTATAGCGCAATGTGGTGTCTATCCTGACCGTATACCAGGTCTGGTACTGGAACGCCGGCAACGGATCGACGCCGAAACCTGAAACACCCTCGTAAAACCGGAAACTCACAGGGACGGCAGGTTCAATGTGGAACGCGCCCCTGATGGAAGCCGTATCAAGAGGGGCGTTCGTGTAGATCGAAATATTATTGTTGACGGGGACCTCCTGCGAACTATCCTGGGGGTAGGACCCCCTCACCATAAATCGCCTGGTCGCGAAATTGTATTCGTATGATCGCGGCAGCCTCCTGCCGGCCGACGATTCCAGGCTGGAGTCGACGCTGAGCCTATAGACTGTCGACTCCATCCATCCCAGGGCCGGGCTGATCTCGACCTGATTGCCCACCCTCCTCAGCCGGAGTGGAGTCGCGGGGGAGACGGATATTGACCGGGATGCGCTCGCGCTGTCGATGTTCGATGTAAATTCCGCGTAGATCGGGGTGTCAAGGTCGAGGCTATCGGCTCCGTAGTAATATCCCGGGCTGATCCGCGTGAGGTCGAATGTCACCGTGCCGAACGACGAGGCGAACGGCGCAGGCAGCGTGTGCCCGAGCGTGTCCGGGGCTCCCCGTTTCACCTTCACGGTGTATTCGGTCGAATTATCGAGCCGCGCTCCGCTGTAGTATAGTGTCATTCCCCTGTCATAGTTCACCCACGTCCCGGAGAGCGCCGGAGTGATACTGATGTAGGGGAATATACCCGAATCCACCGGAGAATTGAAGTAGATGATTGGCCCGCCGAATACCGGATGGACATCGGTTATGCCGGCCGGAGGATAAAATCCGCGGACGCGGAAATAGGGTTCGGGAACAAACGTCATCGAATATGGGGGGACAAGATGGTTGCCGTTGATGTCCGTGGCGCCCTGACCGACCTGAAGCGTACAGATCGCACCGACGGGGAACGGTAGCTGATAGTTGTAGCCGATCGTTTCAACGGGCCTGATATAAAAATAATCGCCGCCCGTGCTCCCGATCCTGTTCGAGTCCGCCCGGAGGTCTCCCGAGGATGAAGAGAGTTTCACTGAACGCCTCACCGAGGCGATATCCATGAATTTATTGAACCGGACGAGTATTTCGGTGACATACCAGCACGGTTGATCGCCGCATAACTGTTTTTCGAGCCCGGGATAGGGCCCGATGGAATTCGCGACCGGATACGTATAGATCACCGCCGGTGCGATCGACGGGTCATCGAGTGAACCCAACCCCCTGCCCTCCGGTCCCTGAGGGCCTTCACAGCCTGCGGCCGCGAGAAGCGCGAACAGGACCAGGACGAGCGCAATTGTTTTCATATGTTCACCGCCAAGGTAACCCTGCCCAGAGATTTACTGTGTCGTAAACGTGAACACATGTGGCGCCTCCATCCGGCTCCCCGCCTTCGACCTCAGTGTCGTATCGATCGTGACAGTGTAGGTCGTCCTCGTCTGGAACAGTCCGAGGGCGTGGACCATGAACATCGCCGTGGGTTCCGTCGCCGAGAAGGTGAGGAGGACCGCCGGTGAAATGCTGACAGAACCCGCCACCGTCGGGACGTCCAGGGGGGCGTTGCCGTAGACCCTTACCCACCCCGATATTGGATGGCCCGAATCGCCCGGCGCAGGCCGGGTTGAATCGACCCCGAAGGGCCTGGTAACGAAACTGATCGTGTACGGTTGCCCGAGGCGCTGACCGTTCGGCGCCAGCAGCGATGTATCGATAGTGACGGTATAGGGCGTCGATCCCCGGAACCCGTCGGAGGGCCGGAACTCGATCGGGGCCCCGTAAGGCCACGACCATGACGTAAACGTTCCATAGGTACTGGGAGAGATCCGAAACGCGCCCCGGAGGGTCGACCAGTCGGGGAATACGGTGGTGTGGAATTTCAGCGCTTCAGTCAGCGAGACGCCCGAATCACCATCCGCCGGGACGCTGTGAGTCACGACGAACGAAACGGTGGAAAAAATGAACTCGTACGGCCTGTCGATCGGCCGCCCCTCCCCGTCGGTTGCGCCGGCATCCACCGTCACGGAATACCTGGTCCCGTACGACCGGTAGCTCCCGGCGTAATCGACTGCCAGGCTGTCGCCCGAAACAACCCAGAAGCCGCTGTCCGGCGGCGTCAGGCGCAGATGACCCAGGATTTCCCGGTCGACCGCGGCGTTGAACCGGACCCGGGGTTGAGTATACGTGTTGACGACCGTATCGCCGGGATCGGGATACACCCCACGCACCCTGAAGTACGGTTCCGGGACGAACGTCATCGAGTAGGGCGCCGCGAGCCGGTTCCCGTGGACGTCCCTCACTGTGGTATCGACGCTCAGCGTGTACGTGTCGCTGATCACGAACGACGGTGGCGCGTAGCGACTGCCGGTGGAATCGACGGGGGTGATGAGGAAGACGTCGCCCCCGACCGGCAGGACAAGATTCGGATCGATGCGAAGATCGCCGCGGGAAGAGCTAAGGCGGATCGACCGCCGTACCGTGGCGACATCCATGAATTTATTGAACCGGACCTGGAGTCGCTTTTCGGAATCGCACCAGTACCTGCAGGGGGTGACATAGATGTCGGGATAGGGACCGACGGAGTTGGCGGGCGGGTAGGTGTAAATGACCCGGGGAATGACGGCTGGGTCGTCCGGTGACTCCGTTTCGTCGATGATTTTATAGACGGTCTCCTCGCAGCTCAGCGCAACGAGCGTCAGCAGGATGACGGCGGCGAAAAGGAACCTTGACATTCGACAATCTCCGAAGCGTTGAGCTCTCACCCGGAATCAGGCCGCGCGGGGGCGCGGGGAACCTGGCCTTACGCGATCAGGAACGTCGGAAAGGAATGATGAAAACGACCGGGGACGCAGGAAGCCTACGTCGACCGCTGACCGGCAGAGCAGGCCGGCTGCCGCAGCACGGTCCGG
This sequence comes from Bacteroidota bacterium, assembly GCA_035292425.1. Classification (GTDB taxonomy): domain Bacteria; phylum Bacteroidota; class Ignavibacteria; order UBA10030; family SZUA-254; genus SZUA-254. Next base: position 1,206 of record DATDQD010000267.1, on the reverse strand, counting down.
GGCGTCGCCCCTACCCCATTTTCTGCCTCTTGTGGAGGAACTCGAACAGGGCCACGTCGAAGGGCGTGGCGGTGTCCAGGAGAATATAATCAATATTATTTTGCCTGCACTCCCGCTTGTACGATTCGAGGAATTTCTTCATTTCCCCGCGATAGGAGTGCTGGATGTGCCACGGCTGGGTGGTGATTTTTTCGCCGGTTTCCATGTCCCGGAAAACGGCGTCCCGGTCGAACGCGAAGCTCCTCTCGAGCGGGTCGAGCACCTGCATCACGATCACCTCGTTCTTCTTGTGGCGGAAGTGCTTCAGGGCGGTCATGACCTGGCGGGGGTCGTCGAAGAGGTCGCTCAGCAGGATCACCAGCCCCCGCCGCTTGATGCGCTCGGCCACCTCGTGAAGGGTGTCGGACGTCGCCGTTTTGTTGGCCGGCCTGACGGCGTGGAGCGCCCTGAGGATTTCCCTCAGGTACGATTTCGTGGCGTGCGGAGGCATGTAGGTCCTGAGCGCCTCGTCGTAGTGGATGAAGCCGACGGCGTCGCGCTGCTGAATCAGAAGGTGCGCGAGGGCCGCCGCCACGTACGAGGCGTACTCGAGCTTGCTGAGCCGCCCCTCGGAGGCGTAGGCCATCGAACCGCTCCCGTCCAGGACGATGTAGGCCTTGAGGTTGGTCTCCTCTTCGAACTGCTTGATGTAATACCGGTCGGTGCGGCCGTAGATCTTCCAGTCGATGTGCCGGATTTCGTCGCCGGCCATGTACTGCCGGTGTTCCGCGAATTCCACGCTGAAGCCGTGGTAGGGGCTCTTGTGAAGTCCCGTGATGAATCCCTCGACCACCAGCCTCGCGATCAGCTCCAGGTTCGAGAGCCTGGCGACGACGTCGGGCTGGAGGTAGCGCAGGTGGTCCGGGACGGCGCGCGACACTACGGCCGGCTCCCGCTCCCGCGTTTCTTCTCCGCGGAGGCTCCTCCCCCTTCGGCCCCGAGGAGTTCTTCCGGCCCCATGCCGAGCGTTTCCAGTTCGAACTTCGCCGATGGGGCGAGCTCGTCGCCGGGGTATGAGGCCAGGAAGAGTTCGTAGTATTTTTTCGCGCTGTCGATCTGGTTCAGCTCGTTATTGTAGAGGAAGGCGAGCATGAACATCACCTTCGGGGCCTGGGGACTGTCCGGGTACAGGTCCAGGAACCGCCGCTGGGACTCCACGGCGGGGCC
>DATDQD010000266.1:0-2828 GCA_035292425.1 Bacteroidota bacterium | reverse complement strand
CGTCCGATACGGACGTTGCCATCTCGGCCTCGGAGGGAGTGTCAGCTTCGGCCAGCGTTGCCGAATAGAGCGACCTGAATATCAATGCCACCTGCACGAGCGGCACAAGCCGGCAGTGCTGTTCCTGTTCGCGGAGGCAGTACGAGAGGCGCGCCAGGAGATTGGGGATCGTCTCCGTTTTCCCCGCCATCTGCCGCAGTTCTTCTTGCATCATGGCCGGCTCTATCGATGGCAGGTGTTCGAGGGGGTCGCAGGCCGCCGGGACGATATACTGTTCGCCAAACCGGTTCACGATGACGAAATTCTCCAGCGCGTGGATCGAAATCTTGATGTTCCTGATGATCCTGCCGAGCGAAGGATCGATGTCGTTGTAGATCCTGAACATGCCCTGGTTGACCTTCGCGAAGACGAGGCGGCGCAGATGCGCCATCAGCTCCGCTTCCGTCATCGCTCCGACGTCGATGCCGCGCAGATAGACCTTGAGCTGGATGAAGCCCCCCTCCGGATTCCGCGAGAAAAGATCCGCCACGCAATCGAGGGCGAGATCTTCGATGGAGAGCGAGATGCGGTTGAGGCCCAACGTACCGCCGGCGATCTTCTTCCTGAGGAGAACAGCCGCTGTTTTCCGGCAGAATGTCACAAACTCGTCAACGACCGCCTCTGGAGGGTGATCGGACGTCATCGAAATGAGAAGTTCCCGTAATGGCAACATATAAACGGGAACCTGTTAGTGTGAGAATTTGAGCTGCATGCGCCTTCCCGGGTCGCGGGTGGATGAGAGTCGATGAAAGGACTGATGATAAAATACAATTTTCATCCGAAGATTCAAGGGAAAAGAAAATATTCCCGTTACCCGGCGGTATTGCCGGAGAAATTTTTATGGACTCCCCCTGCGACAAGACCGGAATCGAAGGGCAATCCGACCACCGGAATACCCCGGGTATCAATTGAACGGCCTCATCCGAAACCTCCTCACGAGGTTCGCCGCGATCCGTTCGGCGTTCGCGAGAATGGTAAGACTGGAATTTACCGCCAGCGAGGTGGGTATCGCGGCCCCGTCAGTGACGAACAGGCCGGGATAATCGAACACCTCCCCGTACGCGTCGGTGACCCCCCGCTCCTTCGTGTCGGCCATTCGGCACGAGCCGATCATGTGCGTGGTTTCGAACCGGATACCATCGTAGGCCGCTCCCTCTTCATTCACTCCCGTCGCCTTCACCACCCTGGCGCCGTTCCGTGTGAGGATCGAATGCAGGATCGCCTTCGTGTTCCTGTAATAAGCTGCCAGCCCGTCATCGATCTCGAGGCCCGGTTCAACCTGGCCGTCGCGTCGCAGCCTGATGGATGCCGACGGCGGCGTGAGGCCGAGCGCGTAGAGGACCACCATCCTGCGGCGGAAGAGCTTCATCAGTTCGACGTGCGCGTCTCCCCAGTAGTCGGGGTCCCGCTGTTCGCCGTCCAGGACAAGCCGGGCCGCGGAAACGGCGTGGAGGGGAAGCGGTTTGGCGCAGGAGATCGTGATCCCGAGCGTTTCCAGGAAGTGATAGCTGATCATGCCGGGATGGGAGCGTCCGCTCAGCATATCTGCGTCCAGGAACCCTTCGGGCAGGACCCCGACGGCTTTCACACTGCCATTGAAAGCAATGTTCTTCCCGACGTGATCGCTCAACCGGGGCATCAACTCTCCGGAGGCCAGCAGCAGCTTCGCGGTGCCGACGGTCCCGCCACCCAGAATCACCACCTTCGCCCGGACGGAGAGCGTTTCTCCCGTCGCCGAATTCCGGCATTCCACCTCGTAACGCTCTGGGATGTTCGCGATCCTCGTCCGGTTCGGGCCGCTGTCGCGCGCCGGACACAGCGGCCGGATGCGCAGCGCCTCCACGTCAGTGAGTATCCCGGTCCCGGCCTTCCTGGCCTGCGGGATGTAATTCAGATGCAGGGACTGTTTCGCGCCGTAGATGCAACCCGAGACGCAATATCCGCTCCCGACACAGCCCTTCACGGCGTACCGGGCGCGGTCGCACGAGTAGCCGAGATTTTTCATCAGCCTGGCAAAGGCCACTCCCGATTTGGGAATTTCATCCACGCCGATCTGCTCCACGTGGAGCATTTTTTCGGCAAGATCGTAATAATGGTCCATCGCCCTCCGGTCGATTCCGCCCGGCCAGAGCCTCCTCCCATCGCGGTCCGTCAGGTCGAAGACCATCGACGGCGCCCGGAGGGATACCATCTCGTAGAAACCCGAACCTCCCCCCAGCCCCTCGGCGTACGTGAAGCCGATGGTTTCGGCCGAGGTCCCCTTGAGATAACGGAGAAGATATTTCGGGTCGTTGGTCTGCCGAAAATCCTTTTCCGGAACGATGTTCCCCCCCTTTTCGAGCATGAGGACCCTGCATCCTGCCTCGCTCAATCTCATCGCCGGGGCTGCCGCGCCGAATCCGCTGCCGATCACCAGTATTTCCGTCTGAAGAATTTGCATCGTGGCTCCTTTCTATGCATAGTTCCCGTCGGAGGTGGTTTCGCAGGCGAGAAATCGGGACGCATCGGGATAATACATCTCCCCGGGAGAGTGATACGCTTCAGTACCGGGGTAGTCGATCAGCGCGCAGCCGCGCGCATCGTCGTAGATACCGCCGAAAAAACTCACCTGCGCCATGAAGACGGCCCCCTGGTAGAGGCGGGAGACGATCGCGTCGGCGCCCAGCCCGTCCTGGATGACTCGCGTCCGCTGTGCGGCACCGAGGAGGTGGAACCTCTCGTCCCCGAAGAGATCGGCGCAGCGCTGGGCAAGGTCCGAGACAAAGAACCGGCAATGCTCGTGAAAAGGG
>DATDQD010000265.1:0-3449 GCA_035292425.1 Bacteroidota bacterium | reverse complement strand
TTCCGGTCCATTTCCCGGCCGCCATCGGCGCCGGCTTTGAATCGATCGTGGACCTGCTGAAGATGAAACTCTATACATTCGCGGAGGACGGCAGGGGGAAGCCGGTCGAATCGGATATTCCCGAGGGCCTGAAGAAGAAGGCAGAAGAGATGCGGGAGCACCTCGTCGAACAGATCGCGGAAACGGACGAGAAGCTCCTGGACGCCTTTTTCTCGAACGGAACGCTCTCCGAAGACCAGATGAAAAACGGCCTGAAGGCGGGTATCAGGAACAGGAAGATCTTCCCCGTCCTCTGCACCTCGGGGACACTGAACGCGGGCGTCCCGCTCGTCCTTGATTTCTGCGCGGAATATACCCCCGGGCCGAACCAGGTCGAAACCCCGATCGGCTTCGCCCCCGGTTCCGACCACCAGAAGGAAATCCCCGTCAAGTGCGATCCGTCAGGCCAGCCCGTGATGTTCGTCTTCAAGACCGTGGCGGAACCCCACGTCGGCGAACTCTCGTTCTTCAGGGTCTACTCCGGCACGGTGGCCCCCGGGATGGACATGGTCAACGATTCCAACGGCAAGAACGAGCGGCTCGCCCAGATCTTCGTCATGCGGGGAAAGGAGCGGAAGGATGTGGGCAGGCTTCTGGCCGGGGATTTCGGGGCGGTCGTGAAACTCAAGGACACCCATACCAACAACACCCTCAGCAGCAAGGCGTTTCCCGTCGTCCTGCCGCCCATCGGGTTCCCGGAACCGGTCATCTCCATGGCCCTGGTGGCCAGGACGAAGGGGGACGAGGACAGGATTGCGACCGGACTGCACTCCCTCCACGAGGAGGACCCCACGTTCGTCGTCAAAGTCGATTCGGAACTCCACCAGACCGTCATCAGCGGGCAGGGAGAACTCCACCTCGAGATCATCGTGAGAAGGCTCAAGGCCAAGTACGGCGTCGAAGTGGATATGGCCGAACCGAAGATCCCCTACCGGGAGACCATCAAGGGGCGCGTGAACGAAGTCGAGTACAAGCACAAGAAACAGACCGGCGGGCGCGGCCAGTTCGGCCACGTCTGGATCAAGATCGAACCGCTCCCCCAGGGGGGAGGATTCGAGTTCGAGGACGCGATCGTCGGCGGGGTGGTCCCCACCCGTTTCATCCCCGCGGTCCAGAAGGGGATCGTGGAGTCGCTGGAGACCGGCGTCGTGGCGGGGTACAAGGTCGTGGACGTGCGGGTCACGCTCTTCGACGGTTCGTACCACGACGTGGACTCGGACGAGCATTCATTTAAGATCGCCGGGCGCATGGCATTCAAGAAGGGATTCAAGGATGCGCGGCCGATCCTTCTCGAACCGATATACGAAATCGAGGTCCGCGTCCCGGAGGACTACATGGGTGACGTCATGGGGGACATCTCCAGCCGCCGCGGGAAAATCCTCGGCATGGATTCGGACGGCGTCACGCAGATCATCCGCGCGAACGTCCCGCTCAAGGAGCTCTACCGCTATTCGACGACCCTCCGGTCGATGACGCAGGGTCGGGGCATCCACAAGCAGAAATTCGACCACTACGAGGAAACGCCGCGCGAAGTCGCCGAAAAGATCATCGCGGAGCACTCGAAACAGAAGGTTGAGGAGGAGGCCTGAGCCGTCCGGAAAGCCGCGGAACAGTGATGAAGAGGCTGCATTCACCCTGGCGCTCGGAATATATCCAGACGTTCAAGACGCCGGGGAAAAAATCGGGTTGCGTTCTCTGCGCCGCGCTCCGGTCGGACAGGGACGACAGTCATTACGTCGTGGCGCGGGGGAGGCACTCCTTCGTGATCCTCAACCTCTACCCCTACAACAGCGGCCATTGCATGGTCGTCCCGAACAGGCATGTTCCGCGGCTCGATTCCCTCACCCCGGCGGAATATTCCGAGATGTTCCGATTCATCAGGAAGGTGATCGCGGGGCTGGAGCGGGTCTCGGCGCCGGACGGGTTCAACATCGGTTCGAATTTCGGCAGGACGGCCGGCGCAGGGATCGACGACCACATCCATTTCCATGTCGTGCCCCGATGGAACGGCGACACTAATTTTATGCCGGTCCTCGCCGACACCAAGGTCATCTCCGAGGAGATGAATCTTACCTGGGAGAAACTGCGGAAGGCTTTAAAAAGGAGATGATGCACGGGGGCCCGGTCCCCCGGCAAGTATCTTCAGCGGCGGACTGAAGGGCAGACCCCGCTGACGGCGCACCCGCCGCACAACGGTTTCCTCGCTTTGCACACCTTTCGCCCGTGGAGGATGAGAAGGTGCGGGAAGAGGATCCAATCCTTCCGCGGAACCAATTCCATCAGGTCAATCTCGATCTTTTCCGGCGTCGCCGACGCGGAGAGTTTCATCAGGCCGGAGAGACGTTTCACGTGCGTATCCACGACGACCCCCTCGGCTTTTCCGAAAGCGCTTCCAAGCACCACATTCGCCGTTTTCCTGCCGACCCCGGGAAGCTTCACCAGTTCCTCCATCGTCCGGGGGACCTCGCCGCCGTGCCGCCCGGCGATCTCTTCGCAACAGCGCATGATGTTGTTCGCCTTCGCGCGATAAAATCCAGTCGACCTGATGAGCGATTCGAGTTCGTCCCTGCGTGCGCGCGCGAATTCCGCGGCCGTGCGGTACCGCTGGAAGAGTCCGGGGGTCACGGCGTTCACCCGTTCGTCGGTGCACTGGGCGGAGAGGATCGTGGCGACGAGCAACTCCAGCGGATTGTCGTGAAGAAGGGCCGTGCGCGCGCCGGGATAGCAGGACGCCAGGCGGCCCATGATTTTCCGCATGCGGGCCTTCTTTTCCCTCACTGTTTCCATCATTTCTTTCGAAGAAGACGAACCACCCCGGGGAGGGGCCTCGTGTTCAGGATGTCCCCCGGCCCGAGCCATCCTCTCCGGGCGACATGAACTCCGAAACGGACGTCCCCCAGACCCCCCGTGGAATGGGCGTCGGGATTGATCGCGATCATGACCCCTTTTTGATGAGCGTACCGGCAGAAGGTCCAGTCGAGGTCCAGTCGATGGGGATTGGCGTTGATTTCGATCATTTTACCGTGATCCGACGCTGCATCGATCACCTCCCGGAGATTCAGCGGGTATCCTTCGCGCTCCAGGAGGAGTCTGCCGGTGGGGTGGCCGAGCATCGTTACGTGCCTGTTCTTCAAGGCTCCGATGATCCGTCTGGTCGCTTCCGTTTCGGTCATTTTGAACCGGCTGTGGATCGACGCAACCACATAGTCGAATTCTCCAAGGATCCTGTCGCTCCAATCGAGAGACCCGTCGGGGAGGATGTCGACCTCTGTGCCGGAGAATATCCGGAATCCCTTGAGGCCGGAGTTCATCGACCGGATTTCATCGAGCTGGCTGGCGACGTCCCTCTCCGTCAGGCCGCCGGCGTAAACTGCCACCTTGCTGTGGTCCGCGATACCCACGTACTCCCA
>DATDQD010000264.1:0-3858 GCA_035292425.1 Bacteroidota bacterium | reverse complement strand
GTCATGAAAAGGAGGAAAGAATGAAATCGTTATTGTTCGTCACTGCAGTCGCGTTCATCTGTTTTCACGCCGACGGTTCCGCGCAGGTCCGCACGAAAGAAACGCGGGTCACCGTCGATTCCCTGAAGGGAGACACCTCGTACACAAAGTCCGAGATCGTCTCGGAGAGCGAGGACATCACCCCGCGCACATCCATGATCGTCATCAACCCGTTGAAATTTTTACTCTTTTACAATATCTCGTATTTTCAGAAACTCTCCCCCACCATGGCGATCGGCGGAGGTTTCCAGTCTCCCACGCTCTCGGGGCTCGACGGGTACGGGGTGAGCGCCGAGGTGCGGATCCACCCGTCGGGCAAATCGTTGAGGGGTTTCTACCTGGCCCCCAATTTCTCCTACAACCACCTCACGAGCGGCAGCGTGGAATCTTCTCCGTTTTCATACGGTATTCTCGTCGGGTGGCAATGGTTTCCCGGGGACGAATTCGCCATTGGGCTCGGACTCGGGGTCGACTATTATACCGGATCGATTTCGGACCAGAACGACGATTTCGGACGATATGACGGAGCCGCACCATTGGTGCGCTTCGACATCGGATACGCGTGGTGAGGTCGGTATGCAGATAGGGATCGTCGGATTGCCCTTCTCCGGGAAATCGACCCTCTTTCAGACAATCACAAGGACGCACCTCGAACCGTTGGCGCTGGGCCGCGCCGAGTCCCATCACGCGATCGTGAGAATCCCGGACGCCCGGCTCGACCGGGTGACGGAAATCTTCAAACCGAAGAGCACGGTCCACGCGACCATCGAATTCGTCGATGTCGTGGGGCTGAAGAAGGGCGATTCCGGGTCGACGCAATTCACCACGTCGTTCCTCTCGAGCGTCAAGACCAACGACGCCCTCGTGCAGGTCGTGAGGCTTTTCGCGAACGATACGGTCCCGCACCCGGACGGGTCGGTCGACGCGCTCCGCGACATTGCTTCTTTTGAAACCGAGTTCATCCTGTCGGACCTGGCGATCCTCGAGACGAGGATCGAACGGATCAAAAAGAACCTCCAGAGGGGCGGAGACGAGGTGGGGATGCGCGAACTGCCGACGCTCGAGCGCTGCAACGAACTCCTGCAGGAGGGAAAACTGCTCCGCGAGGCCGGCCTCCCGAAGGACGGCCTGGCCATCCTTAAGACGTATCAGCTCCTCACCGCCAAACCGATGCTCATCGCCCTCAACGGCGACGAAACGCAACTGCCCGGGATGGGGAAGCTCGCTGACGCCGTCCGCAAGGAAAAGGGGGGGAAGAACACGAAGGTCCTGTCGTTCTTCGGGAAGATCGAGTTGGAGATGTCCGAACTACCGGTGGATGAGGCGGCCGTATTCATGGGCGAGTACGGCATCAAGGAATCTGCCCTCGACACCCTCCTGCGCGAGGCGTACGATTTGATGGGTTTGCAGTCGTTCTTCACGGTCGGCGAGGACGAGTGCCGCGCGTGGACCATCAGGAAGGGCATGACCGCCCAGGAATCAGCCGGCGTGATTCATTCGGACTTCTTCAACAAGTTCATCCGCGCTGAGGTAGTCCACTACGACGATTTCATGGCCCACGGCGCTTCGTTCGCGAAGGTGAAGGAGAAAGGTCTCTGGCGCCTGGAAGGAAAAGAGTACATCGTCCACGAGGGGGACATCATCTCGATCCGGCACAGTTAGGCCGTTCGGGACCGAGGGTTTTGATACATTCCGGCATCACGGATTTCGAAAGCTGCTCGACATGAAAATCGCAACTCTTTCACTCGTTTCCGTCCTCATCCTGCTCTCCCCGCCCGACGTCGTCGGGCAATGGGTTCGACAGGACCTTCCCCCGGACATCCGGATGGTGCTGAGCATCGGCGTCACCGGCGACTCGTCGGCCGCGGCATCGGGGTATATCATCGCCGGCGATTTCCACGGACGCGCCGTTTATACCGTCGACGGCGGAACCACGTGGAACTCCGCCGCCGTCCCCGATTCGTCCCGATCGCTGGTGACGATGACGTTCGTCAGCCAGACTGCGGGATTCATCGCCGCCGCCTACAATAAATCCACGCTCTCGCGGAATACCGATGGCGGGACCCGGCACCGCTCCCTACCGGTCGGGGCCGCATCAATCAGATCGCTCGAACGAGCGGGCTTCTCGGCCGGTTCGTTCACCGGCGGGATGCTCCTCTCCACGACCGACGGCGGGCATTCGTGGTCGGTGAATACGGTGTTCCCCGACAGCGTCGTTTACCTGCTCGGGGCCTCCTTCCTAGGGCCGTGGGTCGGGTACATCACGGCCGATTTCCATCCGTTCATCGGCGATCCCGGCATCTTAAAAACAACCGACGGCGGCGCCAGCTGGACGACGCTCCCTCTCCCCGATTCGATCACCACGCTCAGGAACGTTTTTTTCATCACGGAACAGTACGGATACGCGGTCGGGTCCCAGTTTCGCGGCGGGATGATCAGCGGAGTCATCATCCGGACTACCGACGGCGGTTCCACGTGGCAGCGGCAGGATTTCCCAAATGTGACGGACCTTCTCGACGTCGATTTCCCGACGATCTCGACGGGGTATGCCGTTGGGTCGAAAGCGAATTCATTCGTCTACAAGACGACCGACGGCGGGCTCACCTGGGCGCCGCTGTCCTATCAACCCGATACGGTCGTTCTCGAAGGCATCTGCTTCGCGCCGGGCACCGTGGCGGGGACGGTGTACGGGATGAAAATTCAGAACGACAGCCTGGGATTTCCCCTGCCTCCGGTGCCGGTTGCGGTCACCACAACCGACGGCGGGAACACCTGGACGGAAAGTTACGCCGGTACGGGTTTGAGCGGGAAGATCCTCGTCGGCGGGGTACAGACCGACGCGCTTCGCGCCTACCTCGGGGGCGGTGACGGGACCGTGGAGGGCATGATGCTCCACACCGACAACGGGGGAGTGACCGCGATCTCTCCGGGGAACCATGTGCTGCCGGACCGGGTCAGGCTCGGACAGAATTACCCGAACCCGTTTAATCCCTCCACGACGATCAGGTTCGACCTTCCCCGGGAGTCCCGGCTGACGATCAGCGCGTTCAACCTGCTGGGGCAGCAGGTCGCGCTTATCGCGTCGGGGACGTTTCCGCCCGGTGTCCACGCGGTCGCGTGGAACGCTGCAGGGTTCCCGGCGGGGGTCTACTATTATAGACTCGCCGGGGATGGGTTCACCGAAATGAAGAAACTGGTTCTCCTGAAATAACGCGCTCGCCGCCGGAGCGCATCGTTCATTGCGTCTCACAATAATCATGGAGGTCCTATGAAACACATCCACCGTGTGTTCAGCATTCCGGGATTGTTCTTCTTCGGGAGCCTGGCCCTCGCCCAGGGTATGGATCCACTCGACTTCGCCGGGGAATGGCGGGGGAGATGGGAAAATCTCACTTTCGGGAGCAAGGATTCCGCCTCGCTCACGGTGACGGCCGATACCGCGCTGAAAACCCTCGGAGCCGTGCTGGACCTTGACGGCAATGTGTTCGGAGGCAGCGATCCGGCCCCGATCACCCTCACCGGCACGTACGATGACGCGGGCTTTTCCGTTTCCGGGAACCAGGCCCCGTACGGCGACCTCTCGCTCTCGGGCGACACCGACGGCACGATGAGCGGCCGGGCCCCCGACGTCCCCAACCCGGGGATCGACAGCGTCTCGCTGAACGGAACGTATGACCAGCTGGCGATCAGCATGACCTACGTCGTATATTTCACGTTCGGCGGCACGGCCGACGGGATACTGACAATGGAAAAACAGGCCATCGTGGGAGTGGAGGAGATCGGTCCGGTCCTGCCGTCCGCCTTCTCGTTGAGCCGGAA
>DATDQD010000263.1:0-7697 GCA_035292425.1 Bacteroidota bacterium | reverse complement strand
CCCCACGGGCTGCGGCACACCGCCGCCACCCACCTGCTCGAGGGAGGTGCGGACCTGCGCTCGGTGCAGGAGCTGCTCGGGCACTCCTCCCTGGCCACGACCCAGCTCTACACGCACGTAACCGTCGAGAAATTGATACGTATCTATAATCAGGCTCATCCGAAGGCATAACGCAACCTTTGACGAGGACTACCCATGCAATTCCATTTCACGGCGAGAAAATTCAAGGCTCACGCGACGCTCAGGGAGCACGCCTCCGGGGCGGTCTCCCGGCTCCCGAAATACTACGACGGCATCGTCCGCGGTGACGTTATCCTCGGATTTGAACGGTCGTCCAACAGCGTGAAGTGGGCCGAGGTCACGCTGCACGTCCACGGGACCGTCCTGACCGCCAGGGAGACATCGGAGGATTTCGTGAAGTCGATCGACATGGCCATGGAGAAAATTGAACGACAGCTGTCGAAGTACAAATCCCGCGTCCGGGTGAAGGACAAGAAAACGCTCAGGAAGGTCAAGGAGGACGCCGTCTCGCAGGAACACGAGGATTGACTATGACTCAGAGACAGGTCAAGGAAAATATCAAAGAGAGCATTACGGTCGGGTTCCTGTTCGACGCTAACAAAGAACGGCTCCGGCTGACATCGGTGGCCGGGGACACCGGGTTCTCAAAGGAAATCCGCGACAAGAACGTTCACCGTCCCGGCCTCGCCCTCGCGGGTTACGTTCAGCTTTTCCGCTTCGACAGGGTGCAGATCTTCGGGAACACCGAGATACGCTACCTCGAGCAGCTCACCCCCCAGGGGCGCATCGAGGCCCTGGAACGGATATTCCAGTTTGACATCCCGTGCATCCTGGTCACCAACGACAACCCGGTCGACGAGGATATCAGCTCGATCGCGGGCCGAAAGGGGATTCCCGTCTTCCGGAGCCCGCTGGAGACCACCAAGTTCATCTACTTCCTCGGCGATTTTCTCGACGACCAGTTTTCGCCGCAGTGTTCGATCCACGCCTCCTTCGTCGACGTCTACGGGGTGGGTCTTCTGCTGACCGGCCGTTCCGGCATCGGGAAGAGCGAAATCGCCCTCGATCTGATCGAGAGGGGCCACCGGCTGGTGGCCGACGACGTCGTGATGATCACCCGGAAAGGGGAAGGCATCCTTATGGGCGCGGGATCCGAACTGGTCAAGCATTTCATGGAAATCCGGGGCCTCGGCCTGATCGATGTCCGGAGCATGTTCGGGATCCGTGCAATCCGGTTCCAGAAGCGGGTGGAGGTGGTGGTTGAGCTCATGGACTGGAACGAGAACCAGGAGTATACCCGGACAGGCCTGGATGACGAAAACACGACCCTCATGGACGTGGCGATTCCAAGTGTAGAATTGCCTATATTCCCGGGGAAGAACGTTACAGTAATCTGTGAAGTCATCGCCCTAAATTATTTATTGAAGCACTATGGTTATGACGCCGCGAGGGAATTCACCAAACGCCTGGACAACGTCATCTCCCGGAAATCGAGGCAAATGGACGACCGCGCCATAGATTATTTCGAGCACGATTTCGAATGAGCCGCAGGTCACATTTCCAGAAAAATACCTTGACACGTATATAGTATTTTTTTTACTTTTGAGCCGATATTTTGAATAAAACAGGTATCATGAAGATCTTCGGGCGGGAAAAAAAGAAGTTTTTTTACCTTGGCGGCGACCTTAAGCTGCACGAGGTCCGCCTTTTTTACCTCAAACTCGCTTCTATTATAGGGGTGTCCGCGGTGCTCCTGGTCGGTCTCGTGGTGGGGATGAACCAGGTTACCGTCAATTTCCTCGGGTTCGGTTCGGTCGAAATCAGCGAGCTGAAAAGGGAGAACAGCGATCTCCGCAAGGAGAGGATCACGCTCACCGGGCGAATTGCCTCGCTGCGCTCGACCCTCGACGACCTGGAAGCGCAGGGCGACGAACTCCGTCTCCTCGTCGATCTGGCCCCGGTGGATGAAGCGGTGAAAGACGCCGGTACGGGCGGTTCCAGCATACCCGAAATGATGTCATTCGACGCCGCTCCCGGGACGGACCTGCTCAGGGAGGTGGACGCGGTCCTTTCGGGCATCTCGGGCGAATTGAAAGTCCAGGAGCAGAGTTACGCCCAGATCTTGAAAAAATATGAATATAACCGGTCGTTCTTCTCCGCGCTTCCGGCGCTGAAACCGATGAGAGGTCCCTATGCCAGCAACAAGTTCGGGATGAGGATGCATCCCATCCTGGGCGTGATGAGGGAGCACCAGGGAGTGGACATCGTCGGGGACGTGGGGACGGATGTTGCCGCGGCGGGGGACGGCGTCGTCGTGATGGCCGGACACAGCGGCGGGGGCTACGGATATGTCGTGGTCATCAATCATGGTTACGGGTACCAGACGTTGTATGCCCATCTTTCGAAGGTTCTCCTGAAGTCGGGGAGACGGGTGAAACGCGGGGACATCATCGCCAGGAGCGGGAAATCCGGGCTGACGAGCGGTCCGCACCTCCATTACGAAGTACGCCACAACGGCGTATCCATGAATCCCACGGATTTCTTCTTTGACGATCTCACGGCCGAAGAGTACCGCAACCAAACCGCCGCGAGACAATAAACTTCTTTATCCGGAGGGGATCTCCCCCTGGTCATCCGAACTTTTCACAACCGGCTTGCGTTCAGTATCGAGTTGGAAGCCCGCCACGCGGGCGATTACATCTGGAGGGGGTTAATCGTATGATCTGGACTATGGAGCTCGCCTCGCATCTCGACGAAGCGCCGTGGCCTGCCACAAAAGAGGAACTGATCGATTACGCCATCCGCACCGGCGCGCCCTCGGAGGTCATCGAGAACCTTCAGGAACTCGAAGACGTCGATGAGCCGTACGAGAGCATGGAAGACATCTGGCCGGATTATCCCGCCGAGGGTGATTTTTTCTTCGAGGACGAGAACGAATACTGACGGGGGAGGCAACAGGAGCGGACTTTCCGTTCCCGGAACGGCCGGTGGCCCCGACCAATTCAAGACCCATTCATCCGACGATTCCCGCGCAGACCGATCGACGGCGGGCCTTTACCGGCTCCTCGCAGTCCTCTTGCTCGTTCCGGCGGCCCTCGGGGCCCAGGAAGACCTTCCGCCGGACACGCCTTCACGGTTCGAGATCGGCGCCGTCGCCTTCGAGGGGAACAGTTTCCTCTCCGACGGGACGCTCGCCGGTTTCATTCAATCGCGCGAATCCCCCTCCGGCATCTCGCAGTTCATGCACGGGACCTTCTGGGGCGCCTTCGGGTCGCCGGCGGAAATTTTCGACCCGATCACACTCGAAAGGGACGTGGACGTTCTCTCCGATCTCTACAGGACCAGGGGATTCTACAACGCATCGATCGGCGCGGGTTACACGGCGGACACAGCCCGGCGGACGGTCGCGATACGTTTCGACGTCGCGGAGGGGCCCAGGTCCCTCATCGATACGCTCATCTACGCGGGGATCGACAGCCTCACGGACGAGCTGAAAGCGAAGATCTACGGCCACGCGCTCGTCAAACAGGGAGATCCCTACGAAGCCGACGTCGTATCGGGCGAGATCGTCAGGGTGATCAACTTCCTCCAGAATTCCGGCTATCCTTCCTCGAGGTTTGACTACGAGACGGGCGGGGCATTCCGCTACACATCCAGCAATAACTTCGAAATCCGGCTGGTCTTCGAGACGGGCCGGCTCACCAGGTTCGGGGAGATTACCATGACCGTAGAGCCCCCGCGGGCCGACATCACCGATAACCTCGCCCTCCGCCACCTCGATTTCAAACCCGGCGATCTCTACAGCCGGGACCTCAGGATCACGAGCGAACGAAACCTCAACCGGCTCGACCTTTTCGAGGCGGCACGCGTGGACCAGGAGGCCGCGCCCGACAGCGTCGCGGAACCGGTCATTCCGATCAGGATCACCGTGAAACCGCAGCCGCGCAACGAGCTCTCCCCGGAGCTGATCGTTTCGGACGAGAACGGCGCGCTGAACCTCGGTCTCGGCGTGGCCTACACCAACCGCAATTTTTTCGGCGACGGCCGCACGTTCAGCGCCCGGTTGCAGGGTCGGAGCCAGTCGATCGTCCAGATCCTCCAGGGGACGCCGCTGAAGGACTCCGCGGTGATCGGCTCGGCGGATCTCGAGTTTCGCCTCCTCCAGCCCTACCTCTTCACGCGTACGGTGAGCGGCTTCTGGACATCCTCGATCGGCGTCGAAAAGCAGTCTCTCTACCAGCTGTCCATCATCAGAAACCGGGTGGGCTCCAGCATCCAGCTCTCGCGCACCGCCGTGGGCCTGGTCGAATGGACGCTCGAACGGGTGAGCCCCGACATCCTGGTGGCCACGGACCAGCCCGACACGGTTATTCAATTATTGCGGACCGAGGAAAAACCGCAGTTCAACTCCATCATCGCCTTCACCTGGCAGAGGGATATGACGAACGGCGTCCTTTCTCCCTCAGAAGGGTATTTTCACACCGTCTCCCTTGAGGAGTCGGGGATCCTCCCGAAGCTCCTTCCCGGTATCAGGTCCGGCCTGCCCTTCACCCAATATTACAAGTTTTCCCTCCTCGGCCGGTGGTATCACGACCTGAGCGGAGAACGTACCCGGATCCTGGCGTTCAAGTTCCGGACCGGCTACCAGAACAAGTACGGCGAGAGCCGCTCGAGCGCGGTCAACATCCCGCTGAACCGCCGCTTTTTTTCGGGCGGGAGCAACAGCGTCAGGGGATGGAAAGCCCGCAAGCTGGGGGCCATGCCGACCGAACTCCTCGAGTTCGGAGGCAACTTCATCCTGGAAGGGGGCGCCGAGATCCGTATCAATCATTTCCATAACCAGGGGAGGTTCATGGGCCTCGACCTCGCCAGCATCTGGGGGGTCTATTACGTCGACGTCGGCAATGTCTGGAACGACTTCGGCGACTTCCGGCCGTCAGCCCTGGCGGTAGCCGCCGGCGTGGGGTTCCGTTACGAAACCCTCTTCGGACCCTTCAGGGTCGATTTCGGCATGCGCGTCTACGATCCCGGCGAGGAGGCCGGGAGGCGGACCATCTTCGATAAGAAGTTCTTCGGCGAAACACTCGCGCGCGGGGTGTTCCACCTGGGTATCGGCCATGCTTTTTGACAGTGCGGAACATCCCCGGGGGTGGGACCGTGTCGTCGGGCAGGAGAAGGTGAAAGCGTTCCTCCGGAACGCCCTCGGGAACAACCGCCTCGCGCACGCTTATCTTTTCTCCGGTCCCGCCGGCGCGGGAATGGACGCGGCGGCGATCGAGCTGGCCCGCGCCGTGCTCTGCGGCGCAGGGGCGGGCGAATCGTGCGGGACATGCCGCCATTGCCGGCTCTCGGCCCGACTCCAGCACCCCAACCTCTATCTCCTTTTTCCCCTGCCGGTGGGCCGCAACGAGGAGGCCGGCGAAGATCCCCTTGCGCTGCTGACCCAGCAGGAGATCGAAGCCGTGCGCCGCGGGGTCGAACTCAAATCCCTCGATTCGTATCATACGATCATGATCCCCCGCGCGAACCAGATCAAGGTGAACAGCATCCGGGCGATGCGCCGCCAGGCGTCGCTCGGCTCGTTCGACGAGGGGAGGAAGATTTTCCTCGTGCTGGACGCCGGGAAGATGACGACCGAGGCCTCGAACGCCCTGCTGAAGACCCTCGAAGAGCCGGTCCCGGGGACGCTGATCGTGCTCACGACGCCCGATCCGGATTCGCTCCTGCCGACGGTGGTCTCACGCTGCCAGCACGTCCGCTTCGACCCGCTCGGGGAAAACGAAATCGCCGCCGCGCTCGGCGCGCGGTCGGGGATCGCCGCGGCCAGGATCGCGATGGTCGCCAAACTCGCCTCGGGCAGTTTCTCCGCCGCGCTCCGCCTTGCCGGCGAGGACCTGAACGCGAAGCGGAATGCGGCCGTGGACATGCTCAGGTTTTTCCTGCACAAACCGCCGCGGGACGTGCTGGAACTGATCCGTGCCTCCGCCGACGCCGAGAAGGAGGAGACCGCGGAAATACTGATCCTCCTGCAGACGTGGCTCCGCGACGCCATGCTCCTGGCGGCCGGGAGGCCGGTCGAAGTGAACGCCGACGACGCGCCGACGCTGGAAAAGTTCGTCCGCCAGTATCCCTCGCTCGATTATGCGTCGGTGTGCGGCTCGATCGACCGGGCCGTTTCCGATCTTCGCAAAAATGTGTATATTCACCTCGTTCTGCATGCTCTCCGTATCGATCTCCGGAGGGCCGCGCGGGCTACGCAGGCTTCGATTGACGCGAACCGCTGACGCTCATCATCTTCCACGGACGGTATCTTGGCAACCAGGCACACCCGCACGCTCGTGACCGCCGCTCTTCCGTACGCGAACGGCAAGATCCATCTCGGCCACCTCGCCGGCGCCTACCTGCCGGCGGACATTTACGTCCGGTACCTCCGGTCCATGAAGCGCGACGTGGTGTTCATCTGCGGGTCCGACGAACACGGCGTCCCGATCACCCTCACGGCGGAGCAGGAGAAGATCACCCCCCAGGCGGTGGTCGACCGTTACCACGCGATGAACCGCAGCGCCTTCCAAAAATTTGGAATGAGCTTCGACAACTATTCCCGGACGTCGCTCCCCCTCCACCACGAGACCGCCAGGGAGTTTTTCCTCCGGCTCCTCGGCAACGGCGTCCTCACGGAAAAGACCGAGTCGCAACTCTACGACGAGCAGGCAGGCATGTTCCTCCCCGACAGGTACGTCGAGGGGACCTGTCCGGTCTGCAAGAACCCGGACGCCAGGGGAGACCAGTGCGAAAAGTGCGGTACATTTTTGAACCCGACCGAACTGATCGATCCGAAGAGCAAGATCTCCGGCCGGAAACCCTCGGTCCGGGAGACGAAACACTGGTATTTTCCGCTCGGGCGGTACCAGGCACGGCTCGAGGAGTACATCCGGGAGGCGAACGTGCGGGACGGCTGGAAACAGAACGTCCTCCAGTACTGCCAGGGATGGTTCAAAGAAGGACTGCAGGACAGGGCGGTGACCCGCGACCTCGACTGGGGTGTCAGGATCCCCCTGCCGGGTGTCGAGAAGAAGGTGCTCTACGTCTGGTTCGACGCGGTCCTGGGGTACATTTCGGGGACGAAGGAGTGGGCCTTGGCGACCGGCGATCCGGGGAAGTGGAAAAGGTACTGGACCGATCCCTCCACCAAATACGTCGCGTTCATCGGCAAGGACAACGTGGTCTTCCACTGCATCGTCTTCCCGGCCATGCTGATGGCGTGGAACGACTCGAAGGGGGTGGAGCGGTTCAACCTCCCGGAGAACGTGCCCGCCAACGAGTTTTTGAATTTCGAGGGGCAGAAGTTCTCGAAGAGCCGCGGATGGGGGATCGACGTCGACGAGTTCCTCGAACTCTTCCCGGCCGACTCCCTTCGCTACGCGCTGGCCATGATCCTCCCGGAATCGCGCGACGCCGATTTCACCTGGAGGGATTTCCAGGCCCGGCACAATAACGAGCTCGCCGACATCCTGGGGAACTTCGTCAACAGGACGGTAACCTTCGCTCACACACATTTCGGCGGCAAGTTCCCGGACGCGGCCGGCGCCACCGCCACCGCCGCCGACGCCGCAGTCGGGGCGGAGATCCTGTCCGCCGGGAAGAGCGCCGGAGAAGCGTACGAACAATACCGCTTC
>DATDQD010000262.1:0-2286 GCA_035292425.1 Bacteroidota bacterium | reverse complement strand
CGCTCGATGGCCCGGAGGAGAATGTAGCCGCCCATCGAGAGACCGACGCCGACCGCGGAGCGGAGGTGGAGGTGGTCCAGCAGGGCGATCAGGTCGTCCACGAAGAGCTCGATCGTGTACTGGCCGTCGCCGGGATCGCTCCCCCCGTGGCCCCTCACGTCGTAGGTCACGACGTAGTGGTCCTGCCTGAGCGCCTCCGCCTGGTATTTCCACATCCCGCGGGAAAATGGAAAGCCATGAATCAGAACGAGGGGGATGCCGTTCCTCGGACCGGCCGTCTCGTATTCGATGGAGCCGCCGTTGACCTGGAATTTCATACGATGATCCCTCCATTCCCGGGGAAGGCCGGGGCTATTCCCCCTGCCGCCGTCCGGGATCCGCCCCGTGCGGCGGCCCGGGGGGCTTGACGAACGCCGACAGACCGATGGAGATCGCGAGTATCGTGAAAATCACCGACAGGGACGTCGCGATCTGCACGTGGACCCACGGTTCGGCCAGCATCTTGAACCCGATGAAGCCGAGCACCGCCGAGAGTCCGTACTTGAGAAAGCGGAACTGCCGCAGGAAGCCCGCCACCACGAAATAGAGCGACCTCAGGCCCATCACCGCGAGGATGTTGGACGTGTAGATGATGAACGGGTCGCGCGAAATCGCGAAGATCGCGGGGATGGAATCGGTCGCGAACGCGATGTCGGTCGTTTCGACCATGATCAGGACCAGGAAAAGGGGGGTGACGGCGAACTTCCCGTTGATCCTCGAAAAGAACTTCCCGCCTTCATAGTCCCGGGTGACCGGGAAATATTTTCTCGCGAACCTGATCGCCGGATTCTTCTCCGGATGGACCTCAAGGTCGTCGTGGATGGCGAGCTTCACGGCGGTGAAGACGAGGAACGCGCCGAGCAGATACAGCACCCAGTGAAACTGCGCGACGAGCGCGGAACCGACCACGATGAAGACGGCCCTGAAAACGATCGCGCTGAGCACGCCCCAGAAGAGCACCCGGTGCTGGACGCTCTTCGGTACGCCGAAATAGGTGAAGATGACGATGAAGACGAAGACGTTGTCGACCGAGAGGGCCTCCTCGACCACGAAGCCGGTGAGGAACTGCAGGGCCTTCTCCCCGCCGTACTGCTGAGCGATGAACGCCGAAAAGGCGAGCGCGATCAGGCACCACGTCACGGTCCAGAGGATCGCCTCCTTCATCGTGGGGAAATGGGCTCTCCGCTGGACCACCCCGAGGTCGAGGAAGAGCATGCCCAGGATGAACAGGTTGAAGAACAGCAGGACGAGGTTTTCGCTCAAAATTCCGGCTCCATCCGGCGCGCGGCAGCCGTCAGGAGCCGCTTTTTTTGCCGGCGTTCCCGGACCGTTTCCCCATCATGACGTAATCGCGGATGCCGGGGCCGAGGTAGACCTGGCGCGGGCGCGCGATTTTCTGCTCGGGATCGGTCAGCATCTCCTCCCACTGGGCGACCCAGCCCGACGTCCTGCCGATGGCGAAGAGCACGGGGAACATCTCCACCGGGAATTTCATCGCCTGGTAGATCAGGCCGGAGTAGAAATCGACGTTGGGATAGAGCTTGCGCTTCACGAAGTATTCGTCTTCGAGCGCGATCTTCTCGAGCTCGAGCGCGATGTCGATCTTCGGGTTGCGGCCGGTGACCTCGAAGACCTCGTCGGCGAGCTTCTTGATGACTCTGGCGCGCGGGTCGTAGTTCTTGTACACCCGGTGTCCGAAGCCCATCAGCTTGCGCTTGCCCTCCTTCACGTCGCGGATGAACGCGGGGACGTTCTGTTTCGAGCCGATCTCGTCGAGCATCAGCAGGACGGCCTCGTTGGCCCCCCCGTGCAGCGGTCCGTAGAGCGCCGAGCAGGCCCCGGCCAGGGCGGAATAGGGGTCCACGTGCGAGCTGCCGATGTTCCGCATGGCGCTGGTGCTGCAGTTCTGTTCGTGGTCGGCGTGGAGTATGAACAGCACGTCGAGAGCGTGCTCCAGGACGGCATTGACCTTGTACGACTGTTCGGTCATCTTGAAGAGCATGCTCAGGAAGTTGCCCGCGTAGCTGAGGTCGTTGTCGGGGTACACGTACGGCCTCCCGATGCTGTGCCGGTAGGCGAACGCGGCCAGCGTCGGCATCTTGCCGAGGAGCCGGAGGATCTGCCGGCGGCGGGACGCCGGGTCGTGGATGTTCTTGGCGTCGGTGTAGAACGTCGACAGGGCGCCGATCGAGCTGATGAGCATCCCCATCGGGTGCGCGTCGTAGTGGAACCCGTCGACGAACTTCT
>DATDQD010000261.1:0-2989 GCA_035292425.1 Bacteroidota bacterium | reverse complement strand
GTGGATTTTTTCCGGGAGGAGGGGAAGAAGGAGTTTTTTCGCGTCAACTCGAGGGAGCAGGGAGCGATGCTCCTCGACCGGAACCAGGGGATGGTCGACCGGATATTTCTCATGGAAGGTTACACCCCGCTCGGACTGTCCAGGTTCATCCCCCCGATGAGCACGTGGGAGCGCACCTGCGACCTCATGAACGCGAAGTACCGGATCGTCGTGGACCGCGGGAAGGGGACCATGACCATGGCCGGGGCGAGCGGATATGCCCCGCGGGCTTTCGTCGTGCACGCCTCGTACGTGGCAGCGTCCCCGGATGAGGCGAAGGCCCGGATCTCCGATCCGTCGTTCGACCCGATGACCGAGGCGGTCTTCGAGGCCGCGCCGCCGGTCGTCTACGACGACTCCTCGCGGCACCGGTCCGGGGTCACCATCGACTCGTACCGCCTGAACCAGATCCGGATGACCGCCGTGACCGAAGCCGACGGGTACCTGGTCCTGAGCGAGGTCTGGTATCCGGGGTGGAAGGCGTACGTCGACGGGGTGGAAACACCCGTCCTGCGGGCGGACTGGTGCCTCCGGGCCCTGCCCATCACCGCGGGAAGGCATGCCGTCACCATGGAATTTTCCCCGTCGGGTTTCCGGACGGGGGCCTGGGTATCATCGCTGACGCTCGTGCTGTCGATCGCCGGCGCTTACTATAGACGAAAAAAGGAGAATGCATGAAGGTCGCAGTCGTCTTCGGCACAAGGCCGGAAACCATCAAGATGGCCCCCGTTGTGAAGGAGCTCAGGAGGCGAAAGATCGGGACAAGCGTCATCGTGACGGCACAGCACCGGCAGATGCTCGACCAGATGCTCGCCGTGTTCAACCTGGTGCCGGACCACGACCTCCGCGTCATGCAGGACAACCAGGACCTCTTCCACGTCACCTCGGCCGTCCTGGAACGACTCAAGCCGGTTCTCGCGGGCGAGAAGCCGGACGTCCTCCTCGTCCAGGGGGACACCACGACGACATTCGCGGCGTCCCTCGCGGCGTTCTACCTGAAGATCCCCGTGGGACACGTGGAGGCGGGGCTCCGGACCTGGGACCCGATGAATCCCTTCCCCGAGGAAATCAACCGCCAGCTCACCACGCGGATCACGGCGCACCACTTTCCGCCGACCGCCTGGGCGAAAAAGAACCTCCTCGCCGAGGGCATCAGGGAAGACGCGATCCACGTCACCGGCAACACCGTGATCGACGCGCTCCTGATGATCGTGGACCCGAAGCACCGGTTCACCACGGCGCCCCTGTCGACCATCGACTTCGACAATAAAAAAATCATCCTCCTGACGTCGCACCGGAGGGAAAACTTCGGCCCTCCGATGGCCGGCGTGTTCGAGGCGTGCCGCGATATCGTGAGGGAGCACGCCGATGTGGAGCTCGTGTACCCCGTCCATCCGAACCCCAACGTCAGGGAGGCCGCCCACAGGATCCTCGGGAAGGAACCGCGCGTCCACCTGATTGCGCCCCTCGAGTACCAGACGTTCATCCAGGTCATGAACAAGTCCTACCTGATCATGACCGATTCCGGCGGTGTGCAGGAGGAGGCCCCGACCCTCGGAAAACCGGTCCTCGTCCTGCGGAGCGCCACCGAGCGTCCCGAGGCGATCGAGGCGGGGACCGCGAGACTCGTGGGGACCGACGGCGCGCTCATCCGGCGCGAGGCCGCGCGCCTGCTCCGGGACAGGTCCGCCTACGACGAGATGGCCAACCGCGCCAATCCCTACGGGGACGGAAAGGCCGCCGAACGGATCGTGGACGTCATCCGGACCCGCTACCGGTAAGACCCGATGTCATCGCCCGCTCCGCTGGTCTATTGCATCGTGCTTAATTATAACGGCAGGTCCGTCCTGGGGGAAACGCTCGAAACGCTCGGGGCGATGACCTATCCCAATTTCCGCGTGGTCGTGGCCGACAACGGTTCAACCGACGGATCCGTGGCGCTCGTGAAGGAACGGTTCCCCCGCGTCGAGATCATCGAGATCGGCGGGAACCTCGGGGTGGCCGGCGCGCGCAACATCGCGATGAAATACGCCATCGACCGGGGCGCGGCATGGATCCATCACCTCGACAACGACATCAGGGTCCACCCCGGCCTGCTCTCCGAACTGATGAAAGCCGCGGCGGCCGACGGGCGCGTCGGGATCCTCGGGGCGAAAATCTACTATCATGCGAAACCCGACCTGCTCTGGTACGCCGGAGGGAAGGTCAACTACTGGTCGGGGATGGTCACCCACCGCGGCATCCGCCGGACCGACCGGGGACAGTACAATAGAGAGGAAGACACCGGCTACGTCGTCGGGTGTTCGTTCCTGGTCGGGAAGCACGTGATCGACGCCGTCGGGCCTTTCGACCCGATATTCACTCCCTTCTACACCGAAGACTCCGACATGTGCGCGAGGGCCCTCCGCGCCGGCTTCCGGGTCCGGTACGTTCCGTCGGCGGTCCTCTGGCACCGCGTCTCCACCTCGAGCGGGGGAGTCATCACGCCGAAACGCGTGATGTTGAAAATCGAATACAACCTCATCTATTTCAGGAGGTACGCGCGCTGGTATCACTGGCTGACGATCCCCTGGTGCATCGGCGGGCTCGCGCTGGCGTACCTCGTCAGGGAAATCGGCAGGGGAAACTTCGCCGTCATCCCGGCGCTCCTGAAGGGGTTCTCGAAGGCGGCGGGGCGGCTCTTCGGGGGCGCCGGCGGACCCCGCCCGGCCGGCTGACCGCCGGGAGACCGCCGCCGATGGAGTTCGGGAAACATATCGGGAAGGGTCTCTGGGGGCTCGCCGGCCGGGCGCTCCCGTCGGTGTACGGCGTCGGGATCATCGTCTTCGTGATCCGGCTTTTTCCCCCCGTTGAGTTCGGCGTCTATACCCTCCTCCAGACGATCTTCCTGCTCACCGTCGGACCGGGGCAGACGTTCGCCCTCCAGCCGTTGGTGAAGTTCGGCGCCGAA
>DATDQD010000260.1:0-10226 GCA_035292425.1 Bacteroidota bacterium | reverse complement strand
GTAATTCTAATTAAACAACTTATTTACATTATTTGCGGTCGAATACTAACTAAATCTTCTAAGTTATCCAAATTTTTGCGGACCAATAAGGTGTAGCATCCATAAAATTCCATCAGATATATGAAAAATTTCACGATTTTGACCCACTGTATCCCCGCCTATATCTCCGGGAAAGCAGAAAATGACCGTTTTTAAGTATTTCCCGGGGGAGTTTTCCAAATAATCCTTATACTGGGAATATTTCACCAGCAAGACCATGGAAGGAAAACGGAACCACACGTACTGGATGGACCTGGCGCTCAGGGAGGCCGAAGCGGCGTACAACCGCGGGGAGGTGCCTGTCGGGGCAATTGTCGTAAAGGACGGGATTGTCATCGGGAAGGGGTCAAACCAGACCGAAATGCTCCAGGACCCGACCGCACACGCCGAAATGATCGCCCTGACGGCGGCCGCATCGCATCTCCAACAGCGCTGGCTCGAGGGCTGCACGATGTATGTCACGCTCGAACCGTGCCCGATGTGCGCGGGGGCGATCGTTCTCGCGCGGCTGCCGGTCCTGGTGTTCGGATCGTACGATCCGAAGGCGGGGGCCTGTTCGACGCTCTACACGATCACCAACGATACCAGGCTCAATCACCGCGTCCACACGGTGGGCGGCGTGAGCCAGGACAAATGCGGGGACCTGCTGAGAAGGTTTTTTCTCGGGAAGAGGAAGAATTGAGAGGATGACGGCGCGGGGGAACCGTTTACCCGGCCGACTGGAGCTTTTCGGTGCGATCCGCCAGGACAAGCTGCTCGATGAGGTCCCCGAGTTTGCCGTCGATGATGCCGGAGAGGTTGTAGAGAGTCACGCCGATGCGGTGGTCGGTGACCCTGTTCTGAGGAAAATTGTAGGTGCGGATTTTATCGCTCCGGTCGCCGCTTTTGACCATCGAGCGGCGCTGCTCGGAGATCTGCGCGTTCTGCTCGGTCACCTTCTGATCGTACAGTTTCGCGCGGAGCATCTTCATGGCCCGCTCCCTGTTCTGAAACTGCGAGCGTTCCTGCTGGCAGGCGACCACGATACCGCTCGGATTGTGGGTGATCCGGACCGCCGTTTCGACCTTGTTGACGTTCTGCCCGCCCTTGCCTCCCGCCCGGTAGGTGGCGAATTCGAGGTCCGCGGGATTGATGACGATGTCCGAGTCCACCTCGTCGACTTCCGGCAGTACCGCGACCGTCGCGGCGGATGTGTGCACCCTCCCCTGCGCCTCCGTCTCCGGGACCCTCTGGACCCGGTGAACGCCGCTTTCGTACTTGAGTTTCCCGTAGGCACCCTCGCCGCGCAGGGAGAAGATGATCTCCTTGTACCCCCCCTTTCCGGTCTCGTTCCAGTGGATCAGCTCGGTCTTCCATCCCTCCCCCTCGGCGTACCGGGTGTACATCCTGAGCAGGTCAGCGGCAAACAGCGCGGCCTCTTCCCCCCCCGTTCCCGCGCGGATTTCGACCATGCAATCCTTCGAATCGTTGGGATCCCTGGGGATAAGCAGGGACTTGAGCTCTTCGGTGAGAGCCTCCAGTTTCGATTCCGCCCCGGGAAGTTCCAGCTCGGCCATCTGCCGCAGTTCGGGGTCCCCGGACGCCCTGACGATCTGCCTGAGGCTCTCGGCGTCGTCCCGGATTTTCCGGAACCGGGTGTATGCCTCGACGATCGGCGTCAGGTCCCGCTGTTCCTTGCTGAGGGCGCGGTAGCGCGCCTGGTCGCTGATGACCGGAGGATCGGAGAGGAGTCGGACAAGTTCTTCGTACCGGGCGAGTGTCTTGTCCAGCCTGTCAAACATGTTCGGGCGTCAGGGCCTGTGCCAGGTCGGAGGCGTGCTCGATCACGCGGACGCGCTCCGGAGGGGCCGCGCCGAGCGCGCACGTGAGCGCCACGATGGCCACTTCCAGCATCCCCGCGTCGGGTTCACTGGTGGTGATGCGCTGGAGCCAGAGTCCCGGGGCGACGAGCGCCTTCCCGACCGGCGTGGCGCTCCGTTTCGCCGACCACCGGATGAATTCGTAGGCCGCGCCACCAACGAGGGGGATGAAGGGGATGTGCGTCAGGATCCTCACCGGGAGCGTCAGCGTCCCCAGCATGCCGATGAGCACCGTGTCCAGGACGGCAAATAGCAGAATCGCGGTGACCATCACGATAAGAATGAAGCTCGTGCCGCACCTTGGATGGAACCTGGTGTAGCCCGCGGCCGTACCGGGAGTGAGCTCGCCCCCCGATTCGAACGTGAACACCGCCTTGTGCTCGGCGCCATGATATCGGAACAGCCGCTTGACGTCTTTCATCAGGGAAATGGCCCCGAGGTAACCGAGCAGGAGCGAGATCCGGATGAGTCCGGCGACGATATTAAACAGAAACGCGTCCTGGTCGACGGTAAAAAACTGCGTCGCCACCACGAGCGGCGTCAGAAAAAATATCGCGATCCCGACGGTGAGCGAAAACACCACGGTGAGGGCGATTTTCCAGTTCGATTTTCTCTTTTCGGGGCGCGGCTTCTGCCCGTTGCCGGAGGGCTTCTCCTTCTGCTCGATATCGTGCATGGCGACTTCGGCCGAAAAATTCAGCGTTTCGATACCGAGAAACATCATTTCGACGAGGCCGACCGCTCCCCGGATGATCGGGAGCTTAAACACCCGGTATTTTTCGGCGAGGGAGGTGTAGTTCTTCCACTTCACGACGATGTCGCCGCCCGACCGTCGGACCGCGGTCGCAATCCGTCCGGGCGCCCGCATCATCACGCCTTCGATCACGGCCTGCCCGCCCACCTGGAGCGGCTTATTCGGGTCAAATTTCAGGTTCGGTTCAGTCTGTTCCACGCATTCTCCAATGAATCCGTCAATTTACGAAATTTCGGACAGAGAGTCCAGATCAGGTATGACCCCGGTCAAGGCCCGGGCCCGGCCGGGCCGCGCGGGGCGCCGATCAGGCGCTTTATCGACGCGATTTCATCGGCCCCGAACACCCCCGTGAAATAGAGCGAGACCGGGAACGCCATGAGGAGGAGAAATTTTATCGCGACCGGGAGGAGCGAAGCGTCGGGCGGAAGAAACAGGTGGATGATGAGGAGCGCCCCGGCCACGGCCGCAATTTTCCAGATCCGGTCCCATTCGTAATCGATGGGATACACGCGCCGCGCAGCCACGTAGAGGAGTCCCGCCATCGCGAAATACGCGAGGAACGTCGCCCATGCCGCCCCGGCGATCCCGAACCGCGGGATCATCGCGTAGTTCAGCCCGATGTTGATCGCGGCGCCGGCAATGTTGATGGCCGGGAGGTATTTCGTCTTCTTTTCGATGTAGATGCCGGCCGAGAGGTTCGTGGAGACGCCGAGGAAGAAGTATCCCGCCATGATCACCGGGACGATCCCCAGGCCCTCCCAGTAGCGGGGATGGATGAAATGCCGGCCGGCGAATTCGAAACGCGCGATGTCCGGGACGAAGAAGACGAACGCCATGAAGAGCGCCGAGAGGAGCAGGACCACGTACGTCATCACGCGGGAAAAGATCTTCTTCGCGTCGCGGTCCGACGCGTGCGAGAAGAAGAACGGTCTCCAGGCATAGTCATAAATCGACACGGCGATCATCATGAAGATCCCCAGCCGGTAGTTCGCCTGGTAGACTCCGACGGTGGCGTCGTCGGTGAGCGCCTTCAGGATCGGCCGGTCGATGACCTGGAGGGCCATCAGGGCGAGCCCGGCGGGCACGGTCGGAAGACTGAAGCGGAGCATCGATCCCATCAGCCCGCGGTCGAACACCGGCCGGAATTCGCCGGCGATGACGGGGACGAGCATCAGGAGCGTCAGGCCGGAAGCGACGATCCCGCTGATGAAGATCCCTTCCACCCCCATGGCGTACTTCAGCAGGAGCACGATATTCAGAAGGACATTGGCAAGGACGTTGAGGAACTTCACCCACACGAACATCTTCGCCATGTGGGCGAGGCGCAGGAATGCGAACGGCAGGACGGCCACCGCGTCGAGGAAAAGGATTCCGGCCGTGTATCCCACGAGGACCGAGTGTTCCCCGGATATCCCGATCCACCCCGCGACCGGACCCCTGGCAGCGTAGAGCATGCCGGAGAACAGGAACGAAGTCCCGATCATGGCGATGAAGGGTGTGCTGAGCGTCTCCGCCTCCTTCCCCTTCTCCCCCGAGGTCGCGAACCTGAAATACGCCGCCTCCATGCCGTACCAGTAAAGGACGTTCCCGAAGGCGATCAGCGAATAGAGGTAGGCGACGACGCCGTATTCGGCGGGGACCAGGACGTTGGTGTAGAAGGGAACGAGAAGGAAATTGAGGAACCTGCCCGCGACCGTCCCGATCCCGTAGACCGCGGTTTCGGCGCCCAGACGTTTGATCTGCCGTAACATCCGCGCCTACGGCCGGGAAGGCCCTGAGACGTAGTCGAGCGAGAGGTCGAGCGCGGGGGCGCTATGCGTGAGCGCGCCGACGGAGATGAAATCGACGCCCGTCCCGGCGATCGCGCGGACGTTCGCCAGGGAGACGTTGCCGGAAGCCTCGACTTCCACGCGGCCGCCGATCATCCGGACCGCTTCGCGCATCGAGTCGACGGTGAAATTGTCGAGCATGATCCTCGTGATCCCCGGACACCGGAGCGCCTCCGCGACCTGGTCGGGAGTTTTCGTTTCGACCTCGACGGCCATCCCGGGACGCCCCCCGCACCTCGCGACGGCGGCGGTGATGCCGCCCGCGGCGGCGATGTGATTGTCCTTGATCAGAATCATGTCGTAGAGCCCGAACCGGTGGTTGACCCCCCCGCCCGCGCGCACGGCGAGCTTGTCGGTGAGGCGCAGCCCGGGGGCTGTTTTCCTGGTGTCGGTGATCTTCGCGCGCGTGCCTTCGACGAGCCGGACGAACTCCGCGGTGAGCGTCGCGATCCCGCTCATGCGCTGTAAAAAATTCAGCGCGGTCCGTTCGGCCGTGAGGATCGACGCCCACCGCCCCGCGATCCGCATCACCGTATCACCCGGGGAGACCCGCGCGCCATCCTTTTTACTCGAAACGACTTCCAGCGACGGGTCCGCCGTCGTGAATACGATGCACGCCGCGAGGGCGCCGGCCAGGACCCCCTCCTGATTGGAACGGATGACGGCGCGCCCGGGGGTCTCCGGGTCGGTAGTAAGAATTGTGGTGATGTCGCCGCTCCCGATGTCTTCGGCCAATGCCCCGGCGACGATGGCCGCGAGGCCTTCGGCTGCGGCTGAAGGGCCTTGTCCGTCAGGACGGGCCGGGCTCATCGTCGGGCAGCATGATGGGGATGTCGTCCCTGACCCTGTAGACCTTCGAACACTTCCTGCACGTGAGCGTGTTCTGCGCGGGGTCGTACTGCAGGTCGCCGTGGCACTTCGGACAACAGAGGATCTCGAGGAGTTCTTTGGAAAGCATGCGTCGGTCAGCCTGGTTGATGAAATCGCCGTTCGACCGCCCCGGTGAAGAACGCCGGAGCGCGGGAGACCTTTCCCGTTTTCGCGTCGATGAAACTGTGACAGGTGTATCCGGCGGCATGGAGGTCGTCACCCGCGGCCGCCCGGAGTTCGTACTCGATCCGGATCCTGGCCGCGGGAATCTCCTTCAGCATGGTCGTGACCACGAGCAGGTCGTCGTACCTCGCGGGCTTCATGTACTTTGCGTAAGCCTCCGCCACCGGCAGGAAAAATCCGAGCGACTCGATGCGGGAGTAGGGCAGGCCGATGCCGCGGAGGAGATCGGACCTTCCCTGCTCGAAATACTCGAAGAACTTCGCGTAGTAGACCATGCGCATCTGGTCGGTGTCGGCGTACCGCACGCGGATTTCCGTCCTGGAAATGATCACCCGGACCTACTTCTCCCACGCGCCCATTTTTCCGAACTTCTCCACCCGCATGTGGATGAGTTTTTGCGGCTTGATCCTGAGGAGCTTCTTCAGTTCCGCAAGGAGGGTCTCCTTCAGGATCTCGGCCGCCTGCTGGGGGTTCCGGTGGGCCCCGCCGAGCGGTTCCGGGACGATGCGGTCGATGATCCCCTGGTGGAGGAGGTCCGGAGCGGTGAGCTTGAGCGCCTCCGCGGCCTGCTCCTTGAAGTCCCAGCTCCGCCAGAGGATGCTCGAGCACGACTCCGGCGAGATGACGCTGTACCAGGTGTTTTCCAGCATGAGGACCCGGTCCCCGATGCCGATCCCGAGCGCCCCGCCCGACGCGCCCTCGCCGATGATCACCACGACGATGGGGACGGGGAGGCGCGACATTTCAATTAAATTCTGCGCGATCGCCTGCGCCTGTCCGCGTTCCTCGGCCTCGAGCCCGGGGAAGGCGCCGGGGGTGTCGAGCAACGTTATGACGGGCCTGTCGAACTTGGCCGCCAGTTTCATCAGGCGGAGGGCCTTGCGGTAGCCCTCGGGGTTCGGCATGCCGAAATTCCGGTAGACGTTCGACTTCGTGTCCCTGCCCTTCTGGTGCCCGATGATCATCACGGGATGGCTCCCCAGGCGGGCGAAGCCGCCGACGATCGCCCTGTCGTCGCTGAACGACCTGTCGCCGTGCAGTTCAACGAAATCGGCGGTCATCATCCCGATGTAATCGAGCGTGTACGGCCGGTCCGGGTGACGCGCGAGCTGGACCTTCTGCCACCGGGTCAGACTGCTGAAGATGCTCTTCCGCAGCGACAGGATCTTCTCCTCCATCGTGCGGATTTCGTCGCCGATGTCGAGGGAGTCGGCGTACTTCCGCATCTCCTCGACTTTCTGTTCGAGTTCAACGATCGGTTTTTCGAATTCCAGAACTGTCCTGGCCATCGCCTGCGACTATTTGCCGACGCGCAACGATTTCATGAGAATTTCGAGGTCAAGCAGGAACGACTGGTTCTTCGCATAGTAGACGTCGTACCGCTCGCGGTCCTCCGGGGCGATCTCGGCCTTCCCGTTCAGGTCCGCGAGGCTCGTGAGCCCGGGTTTCCCGAGGTACCCCGGCCTTCCGCCGGCGAACTGCGCGGGTTCGGTCTGTTCCCCCGTCGGCCCCACCAGGCTCATCTCCCCCCCCATGACCTTCGGAAGATAGACGAGACGGCGGCCGAGGACCGATTTCCGCCGGGCGTTCCCGTTGCGCGCGAAGGGATACAACGTCACATAGAGCAGGGCTCCCGCGACAAGGTCCAGGAGCCGCTTGAACAACCTGTTGGAGAGGAGGTGGAGCCCGTACTCGATCTGGACGAACGGAAGGTCGTCCAGGCGATCGATGTGGGTCTTCCCGATGATGACTTCAAGGCTCGTCGGCACCAGCCGGAAGTTCACCGAGCGGCTCCCCGTCCGGGCGATCACGGAAAGAATATCCTTGTACGACAGCGCATCCGTCGAAAATATCACTTCCGAGACCTTTTCCTGCTGGATAATTTTTCCAATATTGTCAATACTTCCGAGAATTTCAACCCCGTCCGGCTTCTCCCCGATCCGCCGGCTGGTGGTGTCGATGAAACCGACGACGTCGTAACCGCCGTGGGGATTCGTGCGGAGTTTCCGGGCCACCTCCCTCCCGGAGTCGTCCGCGCCGACGACGAGCGACCGCCTGCCGAAGAGGCCTCCCTTCCGGTAGTGCGCGGGCCGGAGGAGGCTGAACGCGGCCAGCCGCCACCCGGTCAGGAGAAAGACGTTCAGCATCCCGGAGATCAGGACGACCATCCGGCTGAACGCGTAGTCCCGGAAAAAAAACGTAATGGCGGAGATCAGCACGTACCCGGTGATGACCGCCCCGGCGACGACCGCGAGGGAATATTTTCTCGCGGTATAGGCCCCCATCGAATACAGCACCGCGGCGACCACCATCCAGGGGCCGAGGAGAGTGATCGGATAGGCGTAGCCCGGAAACCTGAAGACCTCCCCGAACCAGAGGTACTCGGCCGCGAGCCACGCGGAGGCCATCAACAGAAGATCGAGCGCCGCCGCGCGCATCGGCCTCGCGACCCTGACCAGGAACGCGATCCATTGCCGGACGGTGATCCCGGCCCGGAGGATGAGCCCGTTCAGGGCGCTGCGCCCGTGATACTTGTTGACGAAGATCCGCATCGCGCGGTAGAAGGTGCGGACCTCGTCGATGTCGCTCCTGCGGACGCTCTCCCCCTTGTAGTGGATGATGCGGGTTTCGCTGACGTAGTAGACCTTCCATCCCGCCCGCTTGATCTTGAAACACCAGTCCAGGTCCTCACCGTACATGAAATACTCCTCGTCGAGGCCGCCGACCTGTTCGTAGACCTCCCGCCTCAGCGCCATGAAGGACCCGCTGATCGCGTCGACCTCGTAGGTGCGGTCGGGGTCCATGTACCCGAGGTTATACCGGCCGAAGATGCGCGAGCGCGGGTAGAGCGTGCTGAGGCCCGAGACCTTCGTGAAGGCGACCCAGGGGGTGGGGAAACTGCGCCGGCAGGCCGGCTGGAGCGTGCCGTCCGGGTTCAGGATTTTACACCCGGCGAGCCCCGCGTCGGGGTGCTCATCGAGGAAACGGACGATGATCTGGAAGGTGTCCTCCTGCACGACGGTGTCGGGATTCAGGAGGAGGAGAAAGCGGCCCCGCGACTCCCGCAGGGCGAGGTTGTTGGCGGCGGCGAAACCGAGGTTTCTGCGGTTCGCAATCACCCTGACGGCGGGGAATTTCCCCCGCACCATCTCGACGCTCCCGTCGTCGGAGGCGTTGTCCACGACGATGACCTCGCCGTCGATGCCCCGCAGGGCCTGCTGGACCGAGGTGAGGGCGCTCCCGAGGAAATCCCGGACTTTATAATTGACGATGATGACCGTAAGGTCCATGGACGCGCCGTCAGAGGCTCCCGATGATCTTCCGGAATTTCAGTTTCCAGACCATGAAGACCGCCTCGTACACGATCTTCCGCGACATCTTCGATTCGCCCGAATGCCGGTCGACGAAGATGATCGGGTGTTCGCACAGCCTGAAACCCTTGCACCAGGCCTTGAAGCTCATCTCGATCTGGAAGGCGTACCCGTTCGAGTGGATCTTGTTGAGGTCGATCGCCTCCAGCACCTTCCGGCGGAAACACTTGAAACCGCCGGTGGCGTCCTTCACCGGCATACCGGTCACCACCCTGGTGTACACGTTCGCCGCGTAGCTCAGGATGAGGCGGCGGATCGGCCAGTTCACGACGCGGACGCCGTTGGTATAGCGGGACCCCAGGACGAGGTCATATTCCTGCGCCTTCTTCAGAAAGTTCGGGACCTCATCCGGGTTGTGAGAAAAGTCTGCGTCCATCTCGAAGATGAAATCGTATTTCTCTTTGATGGCGTACCTGAACCCGTCCACGTAGGCGGTCCCCAGGCCCATCTTGCCGGGTCGTTTTAAAATGTGAACCCTTTTTTCGCGTTCCATCAGCCGCTCGACGATCGCGGCCGTGCCGTCGGGCGAGTTGTCGTCCACGATCAGCATTTCGACCGAGGGGTCCTGGGCCAGGACCTGGACGATGAATTTTTCGATGTTGTCCGCCTCGTTGTAGGTCGGTGTTACGACAAGCGTCTTTTCCATGCAGTCAGCTTATTGGGTTTCAGAACTCGAGCATCGCGCGCATCCCGAGCAGGTGATCGGTGGCGCTGCCGCCCGAGTTCGTCCGGCGGCGCCATTCATACAACCCCGAGAATATCAGGTTGTTGACCGGCTCGTACCAGGCGCGGGCCTCCAGCGAGCGCGTCTCCGTCAGCGCCCCGGCCAGGAATTCAGCGGTGTCGCCGTCGCCTTCCCGGTGGCCGACGAGGATGTCGCCGCCGGCGTTGAAAACGACCGTCCCGTTCCCCACGACATTCGCGCCGTGGCGGGCCTTCCGGAAGCCGATCGTCCCCCTGAAGGACGCCGACGGCCTGGCCACGATCCGGACAAGCCATTCGTCGGAGTTGGGTTCCAGGCGGTGGCCGAGGCCGGACTCGCCGCTCGTGAAGGCGTTGCCCAGGATGCGGTTCGAGTAGAGATACGGTTCGAGTCTCGTGTATTCCACGTGCGCGTCCAGGTCGCGGATCCCCGCGACGTCCGAAAGGTACGCTCCGCCCTGCCAACCGAACTGGTTCCCCCACCAGCCGCTACCGAGTTTCGAGAAATCCACGTCGTCGATCAGCATGGCGCCGAAGAGTTTATAGCCCGCGTACGGGAAGAGTTCGAGGTCGAAGCCCAGCATCGTATTGTCGCGGTCCCCGAGGGAATGCTCCGCGG
>DATDQD010000259.1:0-2736 GCA_035292425.1 Bacteroidota bacterium | reverse complement strand
GCAGTCTGCCAGTTTGCCGGGGAGCGTGCCCGAATCGAGCGCTCCCTTGCGCCGCGTCAGCTCCTTCGCCTTGCGCGCCGCCTCCCGCGCCCGCAGCGCCTCGAGCCCCTTCTCGAGAATCTTGCGGGCCACGCCGGGGTTTTCCTCGAAGCAGGCCGACAGCTTCTCGTTCAGCATCGCCTCGACGATCCCCTTGACCTCGCTGTTCCCCAGCTTGGTCTTGGTCTGGCCCTCGAACTGCGGCCGCCCCAGCTTGACGCTGACCACCGCCGTCAGCCCCTCGCGCACGT
Source organism: Bacteroidota bacterium (assembly GCA_035292425.1). Lineage (GTDB taxonomy): Bacteria > Bacteroidota > Ignavibacteria > UBA10030 > SZUA-254 > SZUA-254. The sequence goes on along the minus strand of DATDQD010000259.1, from coordinate 2,446 downwards.
CGTCGCCCGACAGATTGACCTGCTCCTTGCTGATCACCCTGGCGGCATAGTTGTTGATGGTGCGGGTCAGCGCCGAGCGGAAGCCGGACAGGTGGGTGCCGCCCTCCAGCGTGTTGATGCTGTTGGCGAACGAAAAGACGATCTCGTTGTACCCGTCGTTGTACTGCAGGGCGATCTCGGCCACCACGCCGTCTCTCTCGCCGCGCATGAAGATCGGCTTGGGGTGGATCGGCGTCTTGTTCTTGTTGAGGTGCTCGACGAACGAGGCGATGCCTCCCTTGTAGTTGAACTCGTGCCGCTTGTTCTCGGCGCGCTCGTCCTCGATGACGATGGTCACGCCCTCGTTCAAGAACGCCAGCTCGCGCAGGCGCTGCGACAGGATGTCGAAGGAGAAATTGACGTCCTCGAAGATGGCCGGGTCGGGCCGGAAGCGGATCTTGGTGCCGCGTTTCTTGGTCGTCCCCGTCTGACGGAACGGGCCGGCCGGCCGGCCCCGCTCGAAGCGCTCTTCGTACACCAGGCCGTCCCGCCAGATCTCCAGATCCAGGAACTCCGACAGGGCGTTGACCACCGAGACCCCGACGCCGTGCAGCCCGCCCGACACCTTGTAGCTGTCGTTATCGAACTTGCCCCCCGAGTGCAGGACGGTCATGACGACCTCGGCCGCGGAGCGCTTTTCGGTCGCGTGCATGTCCACGGGGATGCCGCGGCCGTTGTCCACCACCGTCACCGAGTTGTCGATGTGGATCGTGACTTCGATGCGATCGCAATACCCGGCCTGGGACTCGTCGATGCTGTTATCGACAACCTCGTAGACGAGGTGGTGCAGCCCTCCCACCGACGTGTTGCCGATGTACATGGCGGGCCGTTTGCGGACCGCCTCGAGCCCCTCCAGGACCTTGATCTTCGAGGCGTCATAGGCCTCGACACCGCGGACGGGGCGGACCCCCGCGTCAGCTTCCATCGCCTTGTCTCCCTTACCGGCAGCCACTAGAGGGCTCCATATCGTTCGCGGTTCACGGGCGGCATCGCGAGGGGCAACGAATGCTCTTGATCCCTGAAAGTCGTTCCATTCGGGGGGACGGTTCGGACGGGCTGTTCACTCCGGACCCGGGGACCCGCCCGAGGACTTTATCCGGTCCTACGGCCTCGACCGGGCGGGATTTTATCACACCGCCGGAGGAGACGGCAACGACTGGGGGCGTGATTTGCGTCCGGAACGGTCGCCTATATAGATGATACGGGCGCCGACGAATTGTTTCTGTTGCAAACCATTTATTAACAACAACTTACGAATAACGCATGGAAATCAAATCCGCATCGGCATGACCACGTAGCGGTAATCCCGCCCCTCCTGCCCCACCGGCCTCAGGAGACCCTGCGTCTGATCGTCCTTGAGGGCCAGGATCACCGGCCCGGGACCCATCGCCTGGAAGAAATCGAGGAGGTATTTGGCGTTGAATCCGACCTCGATCGGGCTTCCCGTGTAATCGACGTCCACGGTCTCGGCCGCCTCGCCGACCTCGGGATTATTGGAGGAGATTTCGACGCTCCCCTTGGAGAGACCGATCTTCACCGCCCGCGAGCGCTCGCTCGACAGGAGCGCCACGCGCCGCACCACCTCGGCGAACGCGACGCTTTCCATCTTGAGCAGGAGGTCGTTTCCTTCCGGGATGACTTTTTCGTACTCGGGAAACTTCCCGGCCACGATCGTCGAGCTCAGGACCGTCCTGCCGGCCTTGAAGAAAACGTGGTTGTCCTTGTGGCCGAACTGGACCTCGCTCTCACCCGACCCGATCCGCGACAGCTCCTGGAACGCCTTGCGCGGCACGATGATCTCGATGCGCTCCTCGGAGGCCCCCTTCTCGAGGCGTCCGCCCACGTAGGCGAGGCGGTGGCCGTCCGTGGCCACCAGGGTCAGGTTCCGCTTGTTCAGGATCATGAGCGTTCCGTTGATCTGGTAGCGCGTCTCGTCACTGGTGATGGCGAAGATGACCTTCGAGATCATGTCGATGAGCAGCGCCCGTTCGATCACGATCCCCTTGCTGAAGTCGAATTCCGGAATGGCCGGGAAATCGTCCGGCGACAGGCCCATGATCCGGAAACGGGCCTTCTGGCAGGTGATCTGGGCCGCGTTCCCCTCGTCGGACCTCAGCCGCACCTCCGCGTCGGGCAGGTAGCGGATGATGTCGAACAACCGCTTGGCCGACAGGGCGACCGATCCAGGCTTCGCGACCTTCGCCTCGCATCCCGTCCTGATGCCGACCTCCAGATCCGTGGCCCGGAATTCGAGCCCGTCCTTCCTGGCATCGATCACGATGTTCGAGAGGATCGGGATGGTGGTCTTCTTCTCCACGATCCCCTGCATCAGCTCGAGCTCTCTGAGAAGGTTTTCCTTGCTGGTCACGAAATCCATAAATCCTCCAACGACTGTGATCGGCTCTTT
>DATDQD010000258.1:0-3379 GCA_035292425.1 Bacteroidota bacterium | reverse complement strand
CGTATTTTCGGGAGGATGGGGATTCTGGCAGGAGTATGACGCCCTTTCAACGTATTTCACCTCACTCTATGCAGTCAGCGCAGGGTGGAATATGGTCTCCGTGCCGGGCAGCGTTGCGGATTACGCGAAGACCGTCGTGTTCCCGTCGGCGGTTTCCAAAGCCTTTGCCTATACCACCTCGTACGTCGGGAAGGACACCCTGGCCAACGGGACGGGATACTGGCTGAAATTCGGCGGGATCGAAAACCTGTCGATCACCAATGGACCGATCACATTGGATTCGATCGACGTCGTGGCAGGGTGGAACATGATCGGCTCGATAAGCAACCCGGTTTCGACCTTGTCTGTGGTGGAGATACCGCCCGGCATCGTCTCGACCTCGTATTTCGGATACGATAACGGGTATGCCACGGCGACGACCATCGAGCCGGGAAAGGCGTACTGGGTAAAAGCATCCGCAGGCGGAAAGCTGGTGCTGAACTATTCTCCCGTTGCAGTTCCATCGATGGCGGTTGGAACTGCGATCGCCGGAAATCTCAATGAATTAACGATCGAGATGATGCGCGGATCGGTGAAGGAGGGGCGACCGATGAAACTCCTGTTCGGTCGGGAAACGCCGGAAACCGAACCGGATCGGTACGAGATGCCGCCGCAGGCCCCGACGGGCGCCACGGATGTCCGGTTCGGGACGAACCGGTTCGCGGAGTTTTTCTCGACCCGCGAGGGCGGCACGACGGAGGTACCGATTTCGATCCGGTCGTCGTCCGATCGGGTGAGATTGTCGTGGAAAATGAAGGAAGGATCGGGTCAGCAATACCTGATTATCGGCAAGAAAGGGGAGGAGGTTGCCGTCGAGCACAAGCTCGGGACCGGGGGATCCGTCACCCTTGATCGCCTTAGCGAAATCAGGTACAGCCTGAAAGTGGCGGACGTACCGCTGGTGTACGCGCTGGAGCAGAACTATCCGAACCCGTTCAATCCATCGACGACGATCACGTTCCAATTGCCGGCCGACGGTTGGGTGAGACTGACCGTGTACAACGCGCTCGGGCAGGAGGTGGCTAATCTTGTGGACGGCATGCAAGAGGAGGGATATCATTCCGTCGAGTGGAACGGCGGCAATGTCGCCTCCGGAGTGTACTTCTACCGGCTTGACGCCGTGAATCTTGCGGATGCGGGCAAGACCTTCACGCGGGTCAGGAAGATGACGCTGATCAAATAGTATCAAACGGAACACACCCCGGCCCCCACGGGTCGGGGTGTGTTAATTTTAGACAAACCTCTTCGCAATCTCGACGGGTATTCCAGAACTTGATATCGCAATTTGCGATATCAAATCTACTTCCCCTTCACCATCTCCACCAGCACGTCCACGGCCTTCGGGTCCTCGCTCTGGCCGAGCCAGAAGATGGCGTCCTTGCGGATTTTCGGGTTGGGGTGGGTGCGGGCAATTTTGATTAATTCGTCGATGCCGCCGCCGTGCTCCATCTGCGTCAGCGCGAACATCGCGCTTTTCTGCACTTCGGTGTCCTCGTCCTCGTAGGCGAGTTCCTTCAGCGCGCCGAGGGCCTTCTCCGACGCCTTCTGCCCGAGCCAGAACACCGCCTGCTTGCGGGTCTCGTCGTCCTTGTGCCCCTTCGCGAGAGAGATAATCGCGTCGGTGCTGGCCTCGCCGTCCATCTCGCTCAGGGAGAAGATGCATTTCTCCCGGACGGCCTGTGAATGGTCCTTCCACGCGACGTCATTAAGTATTTTACGCGCCTCGTCGGTGTTTGTCTGGCCGAGCCAGAACGCCGCGTCTTCACGCAGGTCGGTGTCCCCGTCGCCGAGGAGGACCTGTTTCAGGATTTCGATCGCCCGCTTCGAATCGTTGTGGAGCCCGATGGCCATCATGAACTCCTTCTTCGCCCCGGGGGATTTCGCCTGCTTGAACGCGCCCTCGAGGAACGCGACGCTCTCCTCGTAACCGGCGCCCCCGACCCAGATCAGCGGGTCGCCGTCCAGGTCGACGCGAAGCGACATGTTGCTCACTTTCTGGTCGCCGATCTCGTCCGCGCGATTGTCCCTCATGTGGAAAAGCAGTCCAACCTCTTTTCTCACCTTCCTGCGGGGTTTCTTCTCGTCGTCGAAATCCATCGTGCCTTCCATGGAGGTGAAGTCATTATCCGTCACCGATGGAAGATCTTCCACCCTCACGCCGGTCACGATCTCCCCGAGGGAAGGCTTGTTGCGGCGCTGGTCGGAGTAATAGCTCCCGATGAACGATCGCTCACCCATCTGTTTTTCGATGCTGTAGCCGATCCAGTACCCGTTGTCGAAATCCTTCCGGCCGGCCTCGGCCTTCGCCCATTTCCAGCGGTCGGTGAGGGAGGAGGTGGTGTCGGTGTGGCGGATAACGATCTGCCTGGAGTCGCCGTTCTGATGCGTGACCGTGCCGAATGCTACTCCGGAAACCGCTGCGTTCCACTCCGTAGGGGTCGACCCGTGGCCGTACGCCATCCCGTTCATCGAAACCACTCCAACCATCAGCAGGTATCCAAAAACAAGTCTCTTCATCATGATGGTACTCCTCTTATTTGACGCCGAGAATTTCCAGTAAGGCCGCCTTGGCCTTCTCGGAGCCGATCTGCCCGAGGGCCGTTACCGCGGCGCTTCGGACCCGCTTGTTCACACCATTCTTCGCAAAGTCCTTCAGCACCGGGACCGCGTCGTCGCTCCCGGTCTGCCCCAGGGCCTGGATCGCGATCATCTGGATATCGCCGTCGCTGGATTCCTTCGCGATCTTGACGAGCGTGGCGATGGCTTCGGGGTCGTCGGAGTTGTTGCCGATCTGGTAGAGGGCCTGTTTGCGCACCTCGGCGCTCTTCGCCTTCTTCACGATGTCGAGCATCAGCCTGGAGCCGCGGTCCCTGCTGGCGTTGGCGAGAGAATAGAGGGCAGTCCGTGCGACGCGGTCGTTTGGGTTCGAAATGGCCGTTTCGAAGAGATATTTTTCGACTTGCTCACCGCCGATATTCCCCATGCTGTGCAGCGCGGCCTCCTGCGTGCCGGGGTTGGCGCTGGCAGCGACCAGCTCCTTGAGCGCGACGAAGGCCTCGGGCGATTTGGAGTTGCCGAGCGCATAGGCGGCGGTCTTCCGCAGGTCCTCGTTGTCGTTCGAGAGCGCGCACTCCTTGATCGCCGCGATGGACTCCTTGTCGCGCATGTTCCCGAGCACGTGGAGCGCCGCCTTCTTGACGTCGGTGGATTTCGCCTCCTTCATGATGCGGCGCAGCTCGGCGGCGCCGGCCTTCCCGGACCCCTCGCGAGCGTACTCGGCGAGCGCGTAGGTGGCGGTCATCGCGACGTCCTTGTCGGGATCGGTGGCGGCGATCTGGCC
>DATDQD010000257.1:0-8942 GCA_035292425.1 Bacteroidota bacterium | reverse complement strand
CCGAGCGACGGGTCGATCCCGTCGCTCGCGCCCGGCCATTCCCCGAAATGCAGTTCGCTTTCCGATAGCGACGCGGCGGAGACACCGACCGTGCCCCCGGGGATCGTTTCACGGTACCCGGTGATCCGGACGTCATCCACGTACCAGCCGTCGCGGGAGTCCGCACCGTCGGTGGCAAGCTCGAAACGGAGAGATATCGGGACGCCGGTGAACGCGGAGAGGTCGATTTCCTGCCGCACCCAGTCGAGGCCCGGCGTGTAGGCATCGTAACCGAATGTCCCCGGCGTCTGGACCCCGGATCCCGATGGGTTGTTCGAGAGCGCCGTGCGGAGGATGCTCCATGAGCCGCCCCCGTCGGTGGAGATCTTGATGATGCCGAAATCGTATGACGGCTCGATCGCCCATTTTGTCCAGAATTCAAGTTTCGCCGACGAAAAACCGGTGAGGTCCACCGGAGCGGCGGTCTGGATCCCCGCGCTCGACCCTGACGGTGACGCTCCCGCCGGACTGTCGTGGAACGAGAGCGCGCCGCCGTGGGGCACGGCGGAAACATCCCAGCTTCCTTCAACGCTCCAGAGGGCCGTCCCCGATTCTGCGTCGTCGGAGAAGATCTCCACGGGGCGGCCGGGGAAGAGCGTCAGGGTGTCGGTGCGGTCATACCCCTCAGGGTCGGTGATGCGGACGAAGAGCCGGACCGTTTCGCCAGGCATCGCGGAGGCGTCGACCGTGCCGGAAACGCCGAGGAGGGTATCGCTCCGGGGAGGGAGCTGGTGCACCGGGATCGAACCGGCCGTAAATTGAAAATTGCCGGAATCGGTGGAGAATGCCACAGCGAGATTATCCGAAGTGTCCAGCCCCTTGTTCCGAATGGTGACCTGGAAGGCAAACGATTTCCCTGGAAGGAAACCGTCCGCAGCCGTCGATTCTGAGAGGGTGTGGGTCGCGAGGAGCGGCATCGACCCTGCGACATACGCAGCGTGGATGTTCGCGGAGAGGTTCTCCATCGCGAGCGGAAGGATCTGGCCGGAGGGCGGCCAGAACGACGTTCCCACTTCCGGCGTCATGGCATAGGTGCGGAACTTCGTCGTGTCGCCGTACATGTAATCGTCGGAATTCCCCCGCGTGGAATAGTTGACCGTCTGCTGGTCGGTCCCGGTCGCGTACCGGTTGGACCTCACCATGTCGAACGCGAATTCCCGGTAAATGAGAGAATCCTCGCTCTCCGCCTCGAGGTAGCCGTAAGGGTAGATCAGGAGACGGCTGTAGGTGTGGTAATTCAGGCAGGTCCTGATCCGGTGAAGTCTCATGAACAGATCGATCGTCTGCGTCTCCGGCTCCGAAAACGGGATCGGTCCGCGGTAGGTGTCGCTCCCGGTGTTGGTGCTTGATCCGCCGTTCGGCGCGTTCCACATGAACTGGGGACCGTAATTACGGTTGAGGTCTATGCCCCACGTGCCGTTCCCGTTGTCCCTGCGGTTCTTCCGCCAGAAACCCCCGCCCGCGGGATTGGTCGATTCGTTGTAGGCGTAGCCGTCGACGTTGATGACCGGGATGAACCAGACCTGGCGGTTGTTCACGAGGTACTCCGCGGACGGATCGGAGGCGTACTGTTCGAGGAGCCACCACATGGTGTACATCACGGTCATCATGCCGGCGGGCTCCCTCGCGTGAGTGAGCGCCGTGTAGAGCACCTCCGGTTCGCCGGGTTCGTCGCTGTCGGGATTGTCGGAGATCTTCGCCGCCCAGACGGGCCGTCCCTCGACGGAATAGCCGATCTCCTGTTTATCGGTGATCAGCGACGGGTAGAGGAGTTTCATCGAATCGAGCTGCATGCCGATCTCGTCGAGGGTGTAATATCCTCCCATGCTTCCGGTCCCGAAACCGAGCGCGTTCGAGGGGACGAGTCCCCGGGCGGACGCGGCGGCGAGATCGGGTTCCACGATGGCAAAGTCGATGCCGCGTCCGGCGAGTTCCCGCATCTCGGCCGGGGTGGCGACAAACTCCATCCATCCGCCCGGCTTCCCCGAAGCGCCCTCGAAATCGAGGCCGGCGCTCCAGATCGTCCGCAGCCGTGCGGCGTCATCGACGAAAATCCTCACGAGGCCGTGGCCGGGAGGCTCATCGGCAGGCGCGCCGGGCGCGAGGGAAAAGAGAAGAATGAAAACCCCGAGAAAATACTTCATCGGCGAGAAAGCATAAACAGACATTATGCACTTAATATAGAGAATGAGAGTGTGATTCTCAAGCCCCGGCGTCCCCCAGCCGTCCGCACGGAGGGTTCCTTGACAACCAGGCAGGTGTTTCGTAATTTCCCACCCCATGAGCGCTCCCCGAATCGTGAAACACAGCACCGGGATCCGTAACGAGTCCGGGGAGCTTATCGTGTGCGACATCCGTCTTGACCCCGGTGCCGGACGAACGCCCATCGTCGTGATCTGTCACAGCTTCATGGCCTTCAAGGATTGGGGATTTTTTCCCCACGCCGCAGAGCGCATCGCGGAGGAAGGATTCATGTCGGTCTCGTTCAATTTTTCCCGGAACGGCGTTCCCCCCGGGGGTGATCGGATCGCCGACTTCGACGCATTCGCATCAAACAGTTTTTCGAGGGAGATCGGAGACCTGGGCTGCGTCGTGCGCTCCGTGCGCGACGGCGGTCTCTGCGGGGAACGGGGTGATGCCGGAAGGATCGTCCTGCTCGGGCATTCCCGGGGGGGCGGGGTTGCGGCAACCTTCGCCTCGCGGGACCCGCAGATTGCCGCCCTCGCGACATGGTCGGCGATCGCGACATTCGACCGCTGGACGGCGCACCAGAAAGAGGGATGGAGGAAAACCGGATTTCTGCCCCTCTGGGGCTCTGCGGGGGTAAGCCCGCTGAGGATCGGCCATGAAACCCTCGACGACCTGGACCGGCGCCTGGCGGAAATTGACCCGGTGCTCCGCGCTCCGTATATTACGATCCCCTGGATGATCCTGCACGGGAAGGCCGACGTGACGGTCCCCGTCCGGGAGGCGGAGGCCCTGGCCCGGGCCGCGGGAACGGGGAGAACACGGCTGCTTCTGCTCGACTCGGTCGGCCACCTGTACAATGCCAGGTCGGAGGAAGAAGATAACTACATGACACTCAACCACGTCGTCTCGCTGACGCTGGAATGGCTCCGCGGGGTGATACAGTAAGGAGAAGGTATGGTCGAACAGAAAAACACGGGAACCGTCAACGTCGCGCTGGATCATGCCCGCCCGCTGGCGGCAACTCTGCAGGTTCTACTCTTCGCCGCCCTCACGGCGGTCGGGGCCCAGATCGAGATTCCCAACACGCCGGTTCCCTTCACTCTCCAGACGCTGTTCGTCCTCCTCAGCGGGGCGCTCCTCGGCCCGCGGCTCGGGGCCTTCAGCATGCTCGCGTATCTCGGGGCCGGGGCCGTCGGCATCCCCGTCTTCTCCTCCTTCGGGTTCGGCATCGCCCGGCTGTTGGGACCCACCGGAGGATATCTCCTCGCCTTCCCGGCGGCCGCCTTCGCGGTCGGGTACCTGGCCGGGGAGCGGCCGGCTTTCACCAGGCTGGTCCTCTCCATGGCTTCGGCGTTGGTCATCGTCTTCGCGTGCGGAACGCTCCAGCTCCGCCTGACGGTGCTCCCGGACTGGTCGGACGCTCTTAGAAGCGGGTTCCTCATTTTCAGCCCGTGGGACCTGGTGAAGCTCGCCGGGGCGGCGTCGATCGCCCGCGCCATCCGCGCGGCGCGAAGGCCGGAGTAAACCCCGCCGGCCGGTTCAACGCAGCTTCAGCGCCATCACCGCGGCGGACGAACACCGGGTCCCGGTGAACTGTCCCGATGAGAGGATAGGCCCCCCAAGCGTCTCCCGTCCGATCCTGGCGAACCCCATCTTCGCGAAAAATTTTTCCGCCGTCGTGGTCAGGAGCACCAGCTCCGTGAGGGAGCGCGCCCGCGCTTCGCGGACGAGCGCGTCCACCAGGTGGGCGCCGACGTTGCGGTCACGAAATGCCGGGAGCACCGCGGCCGACCTCAGCAGACCGAGCGGCGGGTACGATTCCAGTCCGATCGTGCCGATGACCGATCCGTCCGACTCGGCGAGCAGGAACGTGACGTCCCCGTCCCTGAAATCGTCGTTCGGGAGGCCGCATTCCAATAGAACCGACCGGATCGTCCCGAGATCCCCCTTCACCGCATGCCGGACCGTCTCCATGTCACTTCGTCCCGGTCACGGTGATGCTCAGCAGGCCGAGGCCCGGTCTGTCGCATGACGTATCGCTCCGCCGTGACACCACCGAGACATCCCTGAACCCGGCCTTCCCGATCGCGGCCAGGTACTCCCCGACAGGGAGGGCCCCCGCAACGCAGTCGCACCAGAGCTTCGGGTCCCTGCGCATCTTCTTCGGGAGGGGGTCGGTCGACACGATGTCGGCGATGGCAAACCTCCCGCCGTCGCGGAGCACCCTGTGGATCTCGGCGAAGGACTTTTCCTTGTCGGTCGTGAGGTTGATGACGCAGTTGCTGATCACACGGTCGACCGTGCCGGTCCCCAGCGGCATGTTCATGATGTCGCCGGGGATGAACGTGGCGTTCCTGCACCCGATGGCCGCGGCGTTGGCCCTGGCCAGGTCGATCATCGCGGGCGTCATGTCGAGCCCCAGTGCCCGGCCACGTTCGCCCACGATGCGCGCAGCGAGGAAGACCTCACGGCCGCTCCCCGATCCCAGGTCGAGGACGGTCTGCCCCGGCGCGAGATCAGCGAAATCCAGGGGTGTTCCGCATCCGAGGTTTAGTTCCCTCTCCACCGGCCCGGCGCCGGTTGTTTCTTCCTTCCACCCCTCATCTTCCGAACAACCGCACGACCTGCGCCGGCCGAGCGCGATGTCGGAATAACTGTTGATGATCGTTTCCCTGATGTCATGTTCCATACGACTTCCTTTCGTGTAGTTGGCGTGGAGGGCGGGAGCCGGCGCCCGAGGATGCGCGGCCCGACACAGCAGCCCTTTTTCATGTCCGCAATGAGCGCGGCCCGGTCGGCCCGCGCCGCGGCGTTCGTTATGAGAATCGAACGAAGGCTTGAGAGCACACTCCCGCGTTCGGCGCTTTTCGGGCGCCCGAGCGAGTAGACGACCCACCTGCCCGACTTCCTGGCCCTGACGAGGCCCGCCCGGCGAAGGTATCTCATGTGGCGCGAGACCTTCGTCTGCGTGAAATTCAGGGTCCGCTCGATGTCGCAGACGCAGAGGTCCCCCGATTCCAGCAGAAGGTTGAGGATCCTGAGCCGTGAGGGGTCCGAAAGCGCACCGAAGAGTGTGACGAGTGTCTTCATAATACATTTGCTTATACGAATATATACTCCGGAAGTTTCAATGTCAAGGGGGGCGGATCCCGGGCGGATCCCGGGGGGGGATGCCCTCCGGCGGAGTCAGGCCGCGGGCGCGCGCCCGCGGCCGGTCACAGCGTACCCTGGTCTGCCGGCCGGACATCGAGAATACAGTCGAGCCTGAACCGTCTCCTGGACTGAAGGACATGGCAGAATGCCTCCAGTTCCGTGAACGGGGTCCCGGAGCCCGCCGTCCCGGCGCCGCGGATCGGCGTCACGATCCGCTGCGTCACCTCCCCGTCGAGCGGGGAGAGGTAGCGGATCCAGAGATCTCCCCCGGAGCCGAGCGCGCCGGCGATCTTCTCCGACCGCTGCTCGCCGATCAACCGCCCGAGGTCTTTCCTGATGAGGTCGCCGAGGCTCCCCCGGCCGAATGCCCTGAGCATCGAGAGGAAGTGCATCAGGATCTTCGCCGTCACCATGGCGTCTTCGAGCGCGCGGTGTTTGACCGGGCAGGAAATCTGCAGGAGGGCGGCCACGGACGACTGGGGATATCTGGGTCTCCCGGGGAGGAGTTGCCGGGCCAGGGCGAGGACGTCGACCACGGGATTGGTCAGGACGGGGGCGCCGCCGAGCCTGAATTCGTTGTTCAGGAACGACACGTCGAAGGGCGCGTTGTAGGCGACCAGGACCGAACCGGAAAACATCGCGGCAATCTTCGGCAGGACGTCGGGGAAGGCCGGCGCGCCGGCAAGCATGGCCGGGCTGATGCCGTTGACGGCGTAGGCGCCGGCGGAGACGGGGATGGTGGGGTCGATCAGGGTCCCGAACGTCTCCATGACCGCGCCCCCCCTGATCCGGACCATGCCGATTTCGCACACGCGGTCGCCGCGGTCGGCCGAGAGCCCGGTCGTCTCAAGGTCGACGACCGTGAAGTCCGCGGTGTCGTTCGGGATTTCTTCTTCCGGGACGGGATCCGGCCGGGGGGAGATCTGCCGCGATGACGCGGTCACGGGATATTCAGGTAGTTTTTCCACCGGCGGTAAAGCTCGGCCGTGGCGATCACGTCGCCGATGCAATACCGCGCGATCTCGCGGTATTTTCCATTACGGTAGAGCGGACCGAGGTCGAGCCCGGTGATCCCTCCGGCCTTCGGGCTCCCGATGCCGAACGCCCTGCAATAGAAATCGAGGTTGAACCTCCTCGATGCCCCGTAGAACGTCAGCTGGTCGAGGAGATCGCAGTGGGGGGCGGTGCTGTAGCGGTAGGGGACGAGGTTCTTCGTCGGGCGGATGCCGAGCAGAGCCGAGCGGAGCATGAGGAAAGGGCAATCGAACGTGCGCCCGTTGAACGTGACGAACTGGCTGTAGTTCCGGATGTCGTCCCAGAATGCGGAGAGGACCTTCCCCTCGTCCCCGGAGAGGAACTCGATTTTTCCGTCATCCGAGTGAAATATCTCCCTGACGTCCGACCGGTAGAAGACCCTGCCCCCCCCGGTCTCGGGATTGAGCATGCCGATGGCAAGTACTTCGGCGGTGAGGGGGGAGAGGTTGAGCCGGTTGACCTCTTCCTGCCGCTCTTCCTCCGTCGCCCCTTCCCTGAAGAGATACCCGATCTGGGCCTCGTCGAACGATTCGACTGGTTTCCCGAGGGTCTCGATGTCGATGATGACGACGGCGATGGCTTCATCCCCCCCTTTCCGCGGACGGCAGGGCCGTTTTCAGCGCCGCGTCGACGGCGCTCCTGCAGAATCCGCGGCCGGCGAGATACCTCCGCAGAAGCGCTTCCCTTTCTCCCTGACGGAACACCCTTCCCGACGACGCCCGGTGTTCCAGCTTCCCGAGATAGAACCCCGCGCAGCGTTCGGCGAGGAGGGCTTCCTCCCCGGGTCCGAGGGCGGATGCGACCTCCTCGCGGAGGAGATCGGGGGGAATGCCCCTGCTCCTCAGCCTGTGCGATATCATCCGGCCCCCGGCGGGCCGGTGCAACTGCGCGTCGTGGATGAAGGCCCGGACAAAGGCGCGGTCATCGGCGAGTCCGGCGACACGGAGGGCCGCGATGGCTGCCTCGATGGCGGCCGGGGAAAAGGAGAGGGAAGTGAGCTTCTTCCTGATTTCGTGCTCGGTCCGGCGTCGCCGGCCGGCGTAACGAAGGGCGGCCGCACTGGCCCCGCCGAGTTCCTCCTCCGTCCTGAGGAGTCCGAGGGTTTCCTGAGAAACATCGTCCCCCTTGCGAAGCCCGGCCCGGAGAAGCACCGCTGATCGCACGCCGACGGCGAAGGAGCCGTCGATGAACAGGGAATACCGGTCCGGGTCTTTTTTCTGGCGTTCGATCTTCGTGACGATCATCCGGACGGCCGGGAGGACGTCGTCAGGCCCTGACCGCCTTCTTCGGGACCTCCTGGTCCGGCGCGGGGACCGCCGGGGAGGGTTCGGCGTTCCGCCCGGCAGGCGGGGCCGTCTCCTCGATGAGGCCGAGGGTTTTCCGGAGCACCTGATTGATCTCTGACGTGATTTTTTCGTTTTCGGCGAGATACTTCTTCACGGCGTCCCTTCCCTGGCCGATCCGTTCGCCGTTGTACGCGAACCAGCTGCCGCTCTTCGCGATGATGTTCTTATCCACGGCGGTGTCGATCAGGTCGCCGATCCGGGAGATCCCTTCGTTGTACAGGACGTCGAACTGGGCCTCGCGGAACGGCGGCGCGACCTTGTTCTTCACCACCTTCACCCTGACGCGGTTCCCGACGATGTTCGTCCCGTCCTTGATCGCCTCGATGCGCCGGATGTCCAGCCTGAGGGTGGCGTAAAACTTCAGCGCGTTGCCGCCGGTCGTCGTCTCGGGATTGCCGAACATGACCCCGATCTTCTGCCGGAGCTGGTTGGTGAACATCACGGTCGTGCGGGATTTGCTGATCGCCGACGTGAGTTTCCTGAGGGCCTGCGACATCAGCCTCGCCTGGACTCCCATGGTCGGGTCTCCCATCTCCCCCTCGATCTCCGCGCGGGGGGTGAGCGCCGCGACCGAGTCGATGACGATGACGTCGAGGGCGCCGCTCCTGACGAGGGTCTCGACGATCTCGAGCGCCTGTTCGCCGTATTCCGGCTGGCTGAGCAGGAGGTTGTTGATGTCCACGCCGAGCTTCCGGGCGTAGGTAAGGTCGAGCGCGTGCTCGGTGTCGATGAAGGCGGCGATGCCGTTCTTCTTCTGGGCTTCGGCGATGACGTGGAGACAGATTGTGGTCTTGCCCGACGCCTCGGGGCCGAAGATTTCGACGACCCTGCCGCGGGGTATCCCGCCGATGCCGATCGCGGCATCGAGGGAGATGGACCCCGTCGAGATTGAATCGATTTTCGCGACGGGGCCCCCGTCGAGCTTCATGATGGCCCCCTTGCCGTGCTGTTTTTCGATCTGTTCGATCGCGATCCGCAGTGCCTGCATCCGCGCGTCGTTCCTGTTGATGTCTGCCATGAAATACCTTTCCGGTGCTGTTAGTGTGTGGCGATAAGGGCGGAAATCCGGGACGGTCCCGTTATTGTTCGTAAAATCGGCCGAGCAGCTCCGCGAGGATCGACCTCACTCCCGTCGCATCAAAGGGTTTTTCGACGTAGTCGTCCGCCCCGATGTCCTTC
>DATDQD010000256.1:0-18182 GCA_035292425.1 Bacteroidota bacterium | reverse complement strand
CTCCGGGATTCTGAAATCCCGCCGCGATGGAAAAAATATTTATTACAGCATCTCCAACCGCAAGGTCATCAAGGCCTGCGATCTCATGCGGGAAGTCCTCATCGAACAACACTCTCAACGGGGAAAAGATCTGAGTAATCGTGGGTTGAAGGGAGGCCGGCCATGAGGGGTCAAACCATTGTGGTCCTCGGCGGCGGAGTGGGAGGAATTGTCGTCGCAAACGAATTGCGGAGGCGTTTACCCTTCGCTCATCGCATCGTGCTGATCGAGAAAAACCGGGAACACGCGTTCGCTCCTTCATTCCTGTGGCTGATGACCGGCGACCGGAAACCCGAAAAGATTTCGGTGCCGGTCCGCACGCTCCTGCGCTCTGGCATCGAACTCATCCATGCGGAAGCGACGGCGATCGATCTCGCGGACCGTTCCGTCGTTGCGGAGGCGCGGAGGGTCCCTTATGACTTCCTCGTTCTCGCGCTGGGAGCGGAGCTCGCTCCCGAAACGATACCGGGTCTTGTCGAAAGCGCGTACTCGTTCTACTCGTTCGAAGAAACGCGGAGGCTTAAAACCGCGCTCGGCGAATTCGCCGGAGGAAACATCGCGGTTGTCGTCTGTTCGCTGCCCTACAAGTGTCCCGGCGCGCCGCATGAGGGCGCGATGCTCATCGCCGATTACTTCCGGCGTCGCGGACTTCGGGACAAGGTGGAGGTCCACCTCTACACGCCCGAATCACAGCCGATGCCGGTCGCAGGCCCCCGGCTCGGTGAAGCTGTCACGGAGGCACTCCGATCAAAGGGCGTCATCTTTCATCCCCTCCACAAGATCGCCGCCGCAGATCCCCGGAAGCGTGAACTGCAATTCGATGGCGGGCGTTCGGCATCCTTCGACATGCTGGTGGCCATTCCACCGCATCGCGCGCCCGGGATCGCCCGCGAGGCGGGATTATCCAATGACGCGGGATGGGTTCCGGTGAATCCCGGCACGCTCGAGACGAAGGCCGGGAATGTCTTTGCCGTCGGCGATATCACGACCATCCCCATACCCGGGCGGTGGAAGCCGGACGTACCGATGATGCTGCCAAAGGCGGGGGTCTTTGCCCACGCCCAGGCGGAAATTGTCGCGGAAAGGATTGCCGATGAAATCAACGGAGTCGAGCCGTCGGCCCGGTTCTGCGGCGCCGGCTACTGCATGCTCGAAGCAGGCGAAGGGCTGGCGGGATTCGCTTTCGGCGATTTCTTTGGGGAGCCCTCCCCGAAACTCGAATTGCGAAACATGGGAAGGGTGTGGCATATCGGCAAAGTCCTGTTCGAGAAATGGTGGTTATCCCCATTCGGGATCAGGCGGGCTCTGCTCCGTTCGATGATCAACATCGGGGGTAAACTTCTGCGTATCCCCGTCAAGACATAAACAATACACATGAAAGGAACAACACGATGGACCCTGTTCGATCAGGACAATTGACACGTTTTTCCGTTCGAGCCTATGGCTTGATGGTCTTGATCGTGATTGCGCTCTGCGGCTATTTGACAGCGACCGATCTCTATGGACAAACGGGCGATAAGCCCATCCCCGCTCGTGTCGGCGATCGCGCACCGGATTTCTCCCTGAGGGATTTTGGCGGCGCTACATTCAAGCTCTCCGACCGTACCGGGAAAAAGAACCTCGTCTTATGGTTCACAAACTTATGCGAGGGCTGTCAGTCCGAAATTCCCACCGTGCTTCAGCTGGCGGCCAGGTACAAGCAGAGAGGCGTCGAGATCGTTGCCGTCAGCCTTCTCGGGAAGGATCGGAAAACGGTTGAAGCGGTGATGAAACAAAACAACGTTTCATTCCGATTCCTGTATGACCCGGACGGAAGCGCAACCCGTCTCTACAGCGGTAAATACGTCGAAGGGACGTGCCCGCTGAAGAATATCTATATCGTCGGGAAAGACGGGAAAATTGCGCTTGCAAGTCATCTCCCCGGCATCCGGATGGACGACCTTACCGTTCAATTAAACACGTTGACTGGAGGGAAACCGTGAATATTTTGATCCTCATTAACGACGGGCCCTACGGAACCGAGAAGGCGTATAACGGTCTCCGGTTGGCGATGGCCCTGCAGAAAGATCAGCCCGCCGTGCAGGTAAATGTCTTTCTCATGGCGGACGCCGTGACCTGCGCGCTCCCGAATCAGACCACCGCCCAGGGGTATTACAACATCGAGCGAATGCTTAAATCCGTTCTCGGCAAGGGCGGCAGGGTCAGGGCCTGCGGCACCTGCGCTGACGCAAGAGGGATACGCAACATCCAGCTCGTGGACGGCATCGGGATGAGCAATATGACGGAACTCGCACAATGGAGTGTGGACGCCGACAAGGTCTTCACGTTTTAACACCATTTAATTCGGCATGAAGGAGATCATTATGGACGGATATATCCGGTTTACGTTGCTGCTCGGTTTGCTCGGATTCGCGGGAACGGCCAACGCTCAATCACACTACTCCAACTGGCTCCACCGGAATGCTCAGGATACGACGATCGTCCCCTGCCGGAACGATTCGCTCACCCGTCTGCAGGTGCCTCCGGGGTCCTTGGGTATGATGCATCCTGACTCGATGTTTTGCAGGATCGAGATCATGCCCCTTGACAGCCTCCATTCTCCCCACGACTCGGCGTACATCGGATGGTGCCGGTTCACGCTGGGCGAAGACAGCCTCCACGACGGTTACATGAACTACGACTCGACCCACGGTTCCAACCATCACCAGATGCAATTCATGGGGGAACTGAACTGCAGGATCTACTGGGACAGTCTGAAGTGCGACTCCCTCTACCGCTCCTGGCGGCCTGTGGAGATCCGCGGTTGGACGGGAGCCGGCTGGGTGACGCTTCCTTCCGTCACGTTCGACGGCAACACCGCGGCGTTTTCGACGAATCGCCTCTATTCGGCATTCGCGTTCATCGGCGAACCGACCCCGCTTACTGGAGTCGTCGATGAAAATCGATCGCCGGCGGCTTTCGGCCTGTTTCAGAACTATCCCAATCCCTTCAACCCGGTGACGACCATTGGTTATATACTCCCCGTGCAGGCTCATGTCACACTGAAAATCTACGACATCAGCGGAAGGGAAGTGGCAACGCTTGTGAACGGGATGGAAGCGCCCGGGCCGAAGACGGTGAAATTCGACGCGCTCAATCTTGCGACGGGGACCTACCTGTACCGGTTGCAGGCGGGCGAATTCAGCGAGACCAGACACCTCGTGGTGATCCGCTGACGTTGCGGCGTTGGGCCTCCCGTTAAAGGCGTGAGAATAAAGGGAAGGATGGATTTCCATCCTTCCCTTTTTCGTCAGCAGGGACACGCTCCGCGCAATACATCGTGCTCCGGCGACATTCAATCATCATGTCCGTGAGGATGGAAGTCGCCTTTGACCTTCTTCGCATCGACCCCCTCCAGGATCCCGTCGCCGCGCTGCCAGCCGCCGTAGCATTGTGAGCAAACCCCTTTGCCGGCCTTCAGGTTCTCCGCGCACCTGCAACTTTGGTGCCCGAGAGCGCACTCGTCGCATGGTTCCTTCATGCAGCAGTTGTATTTTCCGTCCGCGGCCAGCATTTTCTTTGCTCCGTCCAGGAGGGCTCTGGCCTGGGAGAGTATGCCGTTTGCCGACCCGGCATCCTTCTTCCCGGCTTGGCCGGTCGTTTCAGCTTTGACTTCCCGAAAAACGAGATTCATTCCGCATTTGGAACACTTGCCGGGCTCGTTCGATTTTACATCCGGATGCATCGGACAGACATACTCACCTTTGGTCTGTGCGGTGGACCTCTCCTGTTTCGCGGAACCCGGAGGATTCGCACCCTGCGTAAACCCAACTGATACCGAGAAAAGGACAGCAAGAACGATCAGCAGATATTTCATGACGACTCCTTTTATTGTGATAGTTATTATTGAGATTGATTTAGAGCATTTCATCGATCGGCCAAAAAATCCTTCCATTTCTCACCGCCGACTCTTCATTCGACAAGTTCCTCCCTTAAACCGCCATGGGTCCGGTTGACGTCGGCGATGATCTGATCGGAGGAACGTCCGGCCAGGAGCCCTTCGCGAATCTCCTGCCTTATACCCGCTGCAGTGTCGCAGGTACAGTGGTCGAGCGGTTCGCCGCCGCAAGAGCCACAGGTGCAGGAAAATCGCCCTGCGATAATTTTCACCCGGGCTTCGACGGCAGGATCGGCGGTTGACTCGGTCGAACCGGCGGATGACGGCGTAAGGTTTTGTTTCAGGAGCGAGAGGGCAAAAACAAGAGCCACCCCTCCGACAATGATCGCCAAAACGATCATTGCCGGCGATGGTGCTTTATTCCCCGGAGGATGTGTGGGTTTCATACGATCTCCTCTTCTTCCAATCTGTGTATGAGTGGACCGGACAGAGATGCATCGGAGGCCGCGGGATCGAAATCCTGCACCTCGAAGAAATGGTCAGAGGGACTTCCCGACGTTCCGATTCGGCGGACGATTTCCCTCGTCGATTCAATGGACTGTTCGTCGCAGAGGAATATGAATCGGGAGATGCGCGAATACGGGGTAAAATACTCCGTTACGACCATCTGACGAATCCCGCTTTTACCGAGTGCCTCGACGAGGGGATGTACTCTTAATGTGTTCACATACGCGATGATCTTCTTCATC
This sequence comes from Bacteroidota bacterium, assembly GCA_035292425.1. Lineage (GTDB taxonomy): Bacteria > Bacteroidota > Ignavibacteria > UBA10030 > SZUA-254 > SZUA-254. The sequence continues at coordinate 13,517 of DATDQD010000256.1, read as the reverse complement.
GTCCTACTCCTTCGTTTTGCCGCACACCCGGACGGGTGATGGGGCACCGGCAAGGCCGGTCTTTTCCCCGGGTGTGCGGGGTCGTTGAATGATCAATGGTGACCGTCATGACCCGATCCGACGGCCGTAGTGTCGATCGTCTGGAAATGCAGGATCATGTGATCGTTCATCATACCGCCCCCGTGACCGCCCATCATCCCCATGTCGCCCATGCGGCCTTCCATCATCCGCGTCATTTCCGGTCCCATGTGAACCATATAGCGCATACCCGACTGCATCATGGAATCGGGTTGGAAGGTACACTGCGTGCTGTCTCCGTTCCAGTAGAACCGCCCTCCGGTGTTGTGGCGGTCGACGAGGTGGTCCATCATCGATGAGTCACCCATCGCCATATCCATGTCCCCATGGCCCATCATCATATTCACGGGACACGCAGAGTCGGCCATATCCCGTTCGCTGATGAGGTGGAAGTTACCCTCCGTTACGGATTTATCGACGCTTTTCGAGAATGTCAGGATGATGCCATCGTCGAGCCGGACGCCGTTCGCGCCGTCGGCAGGGGCAATGGTGAAATTGGTCGATCCCGGATTCGTCATCATCGATCCGTGATCGTCGCCCGAGCAACCGGCGATCAGGAGGATCGGAAGGATCGCGGTCAGGCACAACAAGATTGTTTTCATCGGTGACTCCTTTTGGATTGGTTGGTGTGGAGATCGTTATCTGCAAAGAACGCGATCGAGTGATGATATCTGCCTCATCCCTCCTTCATCCATTGCGCCATCTCCGACTTCTTCAATTTTCCTTTCCTGAGTGCGCGCTCCTTCATATACAGGAAGAGTATCGGCGTTACGACCAGCACATGGATGGTCGATGTAATCAGGCCGCCGATCATCGGAGAGGCGAGCGGTTTCATCACGTCGGCCCCGGCGCCGGTGCTCCACATGATCGGAATGAGCCCCATCATCGCAGTGCTAACGGTCATGACTTTCGGCCTCAGGCGCAAGACGGCGCCCTCGACGGTGGCTTCGTAGATGTCCCGGACTGTCATCGGGCCGCGCTCCCCCTTTTCGTGGGCATGAATCCTCCTGTCGAGGGCTTCATGAAGGTAGACAACCATCACGACGCCGGTCTGCACGGCCACCCCGTAGAGGGCGATAAATCCAACCCAAACGGCGACGGACAGGTTATACCCAAGGAGAAATGTCAGGTACACTCCCCCGATAAGGGCGAACGGGACGGAGAGCATCACCACAAAGGCCTCGGTGAAATCTTTCGTGGTGAAATACAGCATGACGAAGATGATCAGAAATACCACCGGCATCATGATCTCGATCCGCTTTTTTGCCCTGATCTGATTTTCCCACTGTCCGCTCCATTGCACGGTGTACCCGGGCGGGAGTTTCAGTTCGGCACTGAGCACATCCTTCGCCTCTTCCACGAAGCTTCCCATATCGCGTCCGCGCACGTTCAGGAAAACGATCGACCGGAGCTGCGCGTTTTCGCTCGAAATCATCGGAGGGCCGGGAACAATCGCAATGGAGGCGAGCTGGCCCAGGGGGATGTAGGACCGGGCGGACACCCGCGACGCATTCGTCCCCCGATCGCCCGGGCTTGATTCGATCGCGGGCTTCGGCGACTGCGCCGAACCCATCGCGGTCATTCCTCCTCCGGATTCCGTCTTGGACCGGGCAGGCCCGGATGACGATTGCATGGGGATGGCGGTCCCCATTCCCCGTCCCATATTGACGGGCACGAGAAGGTTTTTCATCGCCTCGACGCTGTTTCGCTGATCGCGTTCGTACCGGACCCTGATGGGAAAGCGCATCCGGCCGTCGATGACCGTCCCGATATTTTCTCCCCCGATCGCCGTCTCGACGATGTCCTGCACATCACCCACATTGATGCCGTACCGGGCGACGGCCTCCCGGTCGATGGCGATATCGAGAAAATAACCCCCCTGCGTCCGCTCCGCGTACAGGTCCGCAGCGCCCGGGACCTTACGGACAATTTGTTCGGCCTCGATCGCCAGCCGCTCGAGGGTGTCGAGATTTTTCCCGAAGATCTTGATGCCGAGGTCCGTCCGGACGCCGGTGGAGAGCATGTTGATCCTGTTAATGATCGGCTGCGTCCACCCGTTCCGCACGCCGGGAAACTGCAGCTTGGCATCAAGTTCGTTGATGATGTCGGTTTTCGTGATGCCCGGGCGCCACTCGGACTTCGGTTTCAACACCACGATCGACTCGATCATGCTGACCGGCGCGGGATCGGTGGACGTTTCCGCCTTTCCGGCTTTCCCGAGCACCTGCTGCACTTCCGGCAGCGTCATGATAAGCGCGTCCTGGACCTGCAGGATCCGGTTCACCTCCGTGATCGAGGCGGAGGGGAGGGTGACCGGCATGAACAACAGACTGCCTTCGTCCAGGGGCGGCATGAACTCCGAACCCATCCCGAGGATCATCGGGATCGTGACGAGCAGCGCGATGATGTTGAGTGCGATGGTGGTTTTACGGAACTTCAGCACCCAGTGAATCACCGGTTCATACAGTTTGTTCAGCCATCGGCTGATGGGGTTCTGGTTCTCCCGGCGGAATTTCCCGCGGGTGAGCATGGTCATGAGCATCGGAACGAGCGTGATGGCGATGATTGCCGAACCGGCGAGCACGAAGGTTTTCGTGAACGCGAGCGGCCGGAAGAGTTTTCCTTCCTGACCCTCCAGGAGGAACACCGGCAAAAATGAAACGACCATGATCGCCACGGCGAAGAAGATCGCCCTCCCCACCTGTTTGGCGGAAACGATCGAGATCTCGACGAAATCCTCTTTGGTGAGCGTGCCCTTGATCTCCTGGGCCCTCGCAACGTTCCGGTAGGCATTTTCGACGAGAACGATGGAAGCGTCCACGATGACCCCGATCGCGATCGCGATACCGCCGAGGGACATGATGTTGGAGGTGATGCCGAAGATCCTCATGCAGATGAACGCGATGAGCACGGCGATCGGGATCTCGATGATGATCCGCAAAACGCTCCTGAAATGAAGGAGGAAGAGGAAGACGACGATGCTGACAACGATGGCCTCTTCGACCAGCGCCTTTTCCAGGGTTCCCACGGCCGCCATGATGAGATCGCTGCGATCGTACGCGGGCTTGATCTCGACGCCTTCCGGGAGCCCGGGGGTGATTTCTTCAATCCTCGCCTTCACCCTGTCGATCACCGCTTTGGCATTCTCACCGTACCGCATAACGATGATCCCGCCGACCACCTGTCCTTTCCCGTCCTTTTCCACCGAACCCCGGCGGATATCACCCCCAAGCTGGACGACCCCGATATTACGCACGTAGACCGGCGTGCCGGCGGGACTCGTGCCGACGACGATCTTCTCCACATCACCGAGCGAGCGGATGTATCCCTGGCCGCGGACGAAATATTCGGCGTCGTTGATTTCGAGTATCTTACCGCCGACGTCGTTATTGGAGCGCATCACCGCATTCCGGATATCCGAGAGGGTGATACCGTAGGCCTTCATCTTCGCGGGGTCGACGTCCACCTGGTACTGACGTACGTATCCGCCGATGGAGGCGACCTCCGCGACTCCCTGGACGCCCTGAAGGTTGAGCTTCACGTACCAATCCTGTATCGCCCGCAAATCACCGAGATCGTATTTCCCTTCGAGCGTGTACCAGAACACGTGACCGACGCCGGTTCCGTCGGGACCGAGCTGCATTTTCGAACCCTGCGGAAGAGCAGACTGCACCGTGGAGAGTTTCTCCAGGACGCGACTGCGTGCCCAGTAGAGATCGGTCGCGTCCTCGAAGATGATGTAGATAAACGACATGCCGAACATCGACTGGGCGCGGATCGCCTTTACTTCCGGCACGCCCTGCAGTGCGGTGACGAGCGGAAACGTCACCTGATCTTCGATGAGATTCGGCGACCTGCCCATCCATTCGGTGAAGACGATGACCTGGTTCTCCGACAGGTCGGGAATGGCATCCAGGGGCGTCTGGGTGACGGCCCAGATCCCCCATCCGACGACCAGAAGGTATGCGAGGATGACGACGAATTTATTTCTCGCGCAGTAATCGATGATTTTTTCGATCATGGCCTGGTTCCTCCATGGCCGTCATGGTCTTGCGGCCTGGCATCGGCTTCCTCCGGCGGCGGAGGGTTGTTTCCTGGAGTGTCGTCGTGCCGATGGAGCCCCCCACCCTGCGCCGGTGCCCGAAGCTGACTCTCCGATTCGATCAGATACCCGCCCGAGGCCACAACCTGTTCTCCTTCGTGAAGGCCGTCCAGAATTTCCACCATCGGACCGGCGGTGACGCCAACCCGGACGTCGCGGGGCTCGAATGTGTTTTCTTTCACTTCCACCCACACGATGTTCCGCCGACCGGTATACATAATTGCGGATGCAGGGACCACGACCGCCTCGGCGGCGGGAACGTGGATCTCCGCCCTGACGTACATCTGCGGTTTCAGTTTCCCCGACGCATTGTCGAACTCCGTTCTCACACGGACGGTTCTCGTCTCAGGCTCAAGGATGGGATCGATAAACGTAACGCGACCCTTAAACGTCTCCCCAGGGTAGGACTCGGCCCGGATCCGGACGGGATGATCGGTCCTGATGAACCGGAGATCTTTTTCGTACACGTCGAGATATATCCAGACTTGCGATAGGTCGGCCAGATCGTACAGGACCGTGCCCTCTGTGACATACTGGCCTTCCTGAACCTCTTTGCCGAGGACGGTTCCCGAGATGGGGGAAAAAAATGTAACGGTCTGGTCTACCGTCCGGGTGCTTTCGATGCGGGCGACCTGGTCGCGGGTCAGGCCGAAGTGAATCGACAGGCGGTCCCTGGCTGCATCGACCATCGCTTGGCGGTCCGGGTTGGAGTCCGCTCCCGGTGTGGCCATGGCTTTCAGGGCGAGAACAAACTCGCGTTCCGCAGAATAAAGGTCCGGGCTGTACATCTCGAAGAGGGGCTGTCCCCTCTCGATTCTCCTGCCGATGTAATCGACATAGAGCTTCTCAATCCGTCCGCGAAACCGGGCTGTGACTTTTGTTCGGCGGGGTTCCGCGTAATCCACAACGCCCACCGCAGTGATTTCCCTGTCGATCGATCGGCGGACAGCGGCCGTTGTCGCAACGTTGGCGATGACGCGCTGAGCCTGTGAGAGACTCACCGTTTGGATCACTCCGATGTCTTCAGACGACGTCTGAGGCGAGCCAGTCTTCTTGACGAGCGTCATGCCGCATACCGGGCATGAGCCGGGCTTGTCCGAGACCACGGTCGGGTGCATCGGGCATGTGTAATATTCCGATTGCGGTTCGTTCTTGCTATCACCGGCCGAAGTGTCCATCCGGTTTTCTTCGGCCTCGTGATTTCCCTGATTTCCGCAGCCGGCAAAAGAGAGCACGATGAGCGTGATAAAGATTTTGAACATTGAAACCGTTCGCATGTTGATCGTCCTTTTCAAAGGTGATTGCGCGGGTGATTTCATTCAAGGTTCCTTCCAATAGCCTGTTCGAGCGAAGCGAGGTTCGAGGCATATTCGGCTTCAACCATGTAATATTCCATCTTCAACATCTGGAGCATTCTGTAACTGTCCAGGAGTGACAGAAAATCGGCGGCGTCGATCTGATAAGCGGCAAGGGTCGACTGAAATGCCTCTTCGGCCTGCGGCAGTATGGTTTCCCGGTAGCGATCAAGCCGCTCCCATCCCGATCGCACTTTTGCATGGGCATCGCGCACCTGCGCCTGCACCATATTCTGCATCTCGAGCAGCGATTGTTCGCTCGACCTCAGCGATGCTTCGTTCTCCTCGACTTTGCCGGTGTATTTTCCGACCCCCCAGGGAGCCAGCGGAATGTTGATGCCGACCATGGCAGCCCACTGGTCCGTCTGGTCCATCATCTGCTTGTACATTCCCCTGACCATGAAATCCGGGAACCACTCTCTGCGCGACGCGGCCACGTCCGCCTCCTTCATCTCGACCTCATTTCGCATGCCCTGGATTTCCGGTCGGCTTTCGAGGGCATCGGATGACGCCGATTCAGGTGATTCGGGATACTCAGCCAGGACGACTCCAACGAGCGGACCGACGGAAGTCGCCGGGGAAACAGACCTGAGGGCGTTCATCATCGACACCGCGGAGGCCAGTTCCTGTTCAAGGGCCGATTGATCGTTCTGTAGTTTTGCGAGCTCAACCTGAACTTTGAGGACATCGCCCTGGGAAGTCACCCCCACACGGTATTTTGCACGGGCAGATTCGACGATTTGTTCCAGAAGCTCCTGATTCTCCTCATTAACCCGGATTCGTTGTTGTGTCGAATAGATCATCGCATAGGAGGTTTTTACCTCGGCGACGAGTTTTCGTTCGAGAGCGGCAGCGGATTGAACTTCCATTTTCGCGGCCGCCGTAGTCGCGTCCCTCATCAGGCCTTTCTTGCCGGGAAATGGAATCATCTGCTGTATGAAATAATCCGTCTCCATCCCGTCCCTGAACGGATTGGCCGATGTGACGGGTGTTGCGAAGTACTCGACGCCGACAATCGGATCATCCCAGGCGGCGGCCTGCGGGACACGGCCGTCAGCGCTCCTGGCTTTCTCCCTGGCCGCCTGAAGGCGCGGATTGTTCCGCAGCGCCTCCGAGAGGAACAGCTCGAGTGTATGCGCGGTATCGGATCCGACTATATCCTGAGACGAAATGGAGGCTGCACTTGTCCGGTCCGGTGCAAGAGCCGTACGGAGTTCTTGCCCCTGCGCTTCAGGATAGCCCCTGAACAGCGTCAAAACAACGATGTAAAAACTGATTCGGATGAACATTCTCATTGAAAACTCTCCTGTCGATAAACCGTGCGGGGAAAGAATACCCCGGAATTTCGTTTTGCCGATGATCGCCTTTGCAGCTCGGGACCCCGGTGAATGTATTCGACCTGAGGGGTCCGGACGGAATACGCCCTTGCCATCAGATCGGGAGAGAGAAGAATGTCTTTAAATCAGGAGAGCCGAGGTGAGGATGAATATCTCCCTTGACGGGGGAGATGCGGGGTGTTGTGTTATGAAATAATGAGAAGATGGTGCGGTCGGCCGTAGAATCGGCGAATACGGACCGGTTACATCGTGAAGCGGTGTGGATTTCTGTACCTGGTTATTACCTTTCGATTCGGAGAGGGCGGAAATTCCCCATAGCCCGCCCATAATCGCATTTTCACAGCAAGATGACCCAGAATGGTTGAATGCGGGCAGGGAGGGTGGTATCGCGGCATCCGGGGTCATAGCTCCACCCGTCAACATCGCTTCACAGCATGCCTTGTCTACCATCAGGCATGAATGGAGCACCGAAGTGAACCCGGCGTTGACGAGGAGAAATACCACGGCGATGAGAACCAGACCCAAGGCCGTATATTTAGAAGGAAAACTCATCGAGGGTTAATATACCACTTTCCTGTAAACATTCAATAGCAGTAATCTCCATGTAAAATGCGTCAAGAATCATGCCAATCTAACACAACCCGAATTGCATCCAATTCTGTAACAAATCCACGTTGTGAATAGCGATGATCTCATATTTGAGATGATTTAACTCACGTTCAAATGAACACGGATATATTCGTTGTGGTTCCCATCGGTGCGGCCGAATTGAACTTCTCTTGGGGTGGAAAAACTTGAAATCAACCCGGACCAGCATAAGGCTACAACCCAGAACAGAGGTGTCAAAGCCCTACTTTTTCAGCATCACGAACTCCCCCTTCCATCCGGGCGGGGGAGGGATCCCGCGGAACGATTCCGAGCGCGCGATATACATCGACGCGGGGTAATCGTCCGGCCTCACCCCCAGAGCCCCGCGGAACTTCCCGATCGCGGCGTCCCATTCCCTGTTCCTGAAGAGTGTCAGCCCTTCTCCGTAAAGTTGCAGGAACTCCCGCAGCCGCGGCGGTTCTTTCGTCTCCCCGGTGATCCCCATCAGTTCATAGACGCGGATCGGTTCGGTTCTCCCGGCGACCACGAGCAGGTCCAGTTCCCGGGCGATCACGCGCCCGGCGACCTTCGCGTGGGTGTTCTCGCCGATGATGATCCTGGTCCGGTATTCCTTGTTCGCGTTCTCCAGCCGCGAGCCGAGGTTCACGCCGTCGCCGATCACGGTGTAGTCGAACCGGTTTACCCCGCCCAGGTTTCCCACGATCACTTCCGCCGTGTTGATGCCGATCCTCGTCCGAAGGACCGGTTTCCCCTCCATCGTCCAGAGCCCGGTCAGGCCGTCGATCGATTCCTGCATCCGCACCGCGGTCCGGCAGGCCAGGAAGGCGTGGTCCGGGTGGTGGACCGGGGCCCCCCAGAAGGCCATGATGGCGTCGCCCTCGTACTTGTCGAGCGTTCCGTCGTTGGCGAAGATCAGCGAGGTCATCACGTTCAGGTATTCGTTCAGGACCGAGACGAGATGTTCGGGCGGCAGCTTCTCGGAGATGCCGGTGAACTGCTCGATGTCGCTGAAGAACACCGTCAGCTCCTTCCGCTCCCCGCCGAGGCGGAGCTTGTCGGGGTCCTCGAGGAGTTCGTCCACGACCGAGGGGTTCACGTACTGGGTGAACATGTTCTTGATCATCAGCCGCTGGCGGCGCTCCGACACGTAATTGTAGATCGAGCTCCCGACATACGACGCGATGACCGCCAGGAAGGGGGCCGTCATGTCCATCAGGACGTTCCGCTCGTTGAAGAGCTTCAGGCCCAGCCAGTAGATGATCGTGAGCTGTCCGAAGAGGACGGCGGCGCCGAGAATTTCCAGAAGCAGGCCGTACTTCGTGCGGATCGCCTTGATCCCGGCCGTGAGTGAAAAGCTGAAGAGGCAGAGGCCGATGACGATCATGGACACCTGCCAGCGGGGCTGGCGGAGGATCTGGTCGGAGTCCAGTATCGATTGAATGACGTTGGCGTGGATCTCCACCCCGTACATCTGGTTGTCGCCGTCGATCCGCCCCTCCCCGATCGGCACCGTGAACAGGTCCTTGTCCTCGGGCATCACCGAACCGATGAGGACGATCCTGCCGGTGAACGTGCCGTCGTACAGGTACCCGTTGTCGGGATCGTCGAACGTGTTGATGCCCACCCCGGGGTTCGCCAGTTCCTCCCTCGTATCGAACGTGCTGTCGTCCAGGACGTCGGCGATGTTCAGCCGGCGGAAGAGCCCGCTGGGGCCATAATAGTTAATGAGGAACGACGTCGAATCGTAGCCCGGGATGGTCCAGTCCGAGTACGCGAACTGCCCGGCGTCGACCTCCGCCGTGTACCCCGCCTTCATCCCGAGGAAGACGTTCAGCATCGCCATCGAAAACATCGGGATCCGTTTCCCCCGGGAGGAATCGTAGGCGAAGGGCATGTAGCGCCGGAGGACGCCGTCTTCATCGGTGACCACGTTGACCAGCCCGAGGTGGTCCGCGGCCCCGGTGAAGATGTTGCCGTAGTCCTCCTCGGCGCGGAAGATCCGGTACCGACCCGCCTCCGGCTCGAGTTTTCCCGCGAGGACGACCTCGGGGCTGTTCGACAGCACGTCCCGCAGTTCCTTCTCCGCTGCGGCGCGCTCGGGGTCCGACGACGAGAAAATAACGTCGATGCCGATCGCCTTGGCGCCGGCTCTGCGGAGGTTCCGCACCAGCCGCGTGTAATATTCCTTCGGCCAGGGCCAGCGGTCGGGGAGGGTCTTGAACGACTCCTGCGAGATGGCGACGATGACGATTTTGGATGAGTCGGGATGCGCCAGCCTCGTGCCCCTTTTTTCAAACCGGAGGTCGATCAGGGAAAGCTCCGCGCGCTTCAGGGGCGGGAATTTAAAGAAAAACTCCTGCGTGAAGACAATAACGAGGAGGGAGATCGAGAGGGCGATCCCCAGGTTGGTGAGGACGGCGCGCGTCCGCCGTGAAAACACCCGGCCCATGCCTGGCCTAGACGTCGGCCCTGAGAACCATGCTCCAGATGACGTCGGTGTCGGCGGCGTCGTTCACATAGAGGTCCAGCTTTCCCTCGAGGCTCAGCGTCTTCGTGAAATGGTAGCGGGCCCCGGCGTCCAGAAGCGTGCGTTTGATGTCCCCGAGGGTGGGGCTTGCCGCGGCTTTCAGGACCAGCCTGTTTTCCATCAGACGGTATTCGCCGCCGAAGAAGAGGATGGTGTACGCGAGGTCCTGGACGGGGGCGCCGGACATGTCGATCTTTGTTGAAAAGAACATCGCGCTTGCCGTCGTCCGCAGGGGCGAGTCGTAGTCCGTGACCACGCTCAGGGATACGGAGGTATTCCGGCTGTCAAGGTTCCGCCCGCTGTTGTCGTCCCTCCGGGAGGCGCTGAAACCGACGCTGGCGAAATGCCGCGCGCCGAGGACCACCTGCCGGCTCAGCTGCGCCATGAACCGGAGCGTGTTGTCGTCCACGCTGTAGAGCGACGAGGGCGCCAGTGGGTTGGCGTTCGTCATCGAGAGGACGCCGACCGTGATGTTCGGGACATCGGTCCGCGAGAGCCACGATGCCCCTCCGGAGACGGTCGTGTAGGTCGTCGTGGCGGCCTTGGTCCCGGCGGTGTTGTCCTCGAGCCGCTCGATCCCCGCCGTGAGCTGGAACCGGTTATTGGCCAGGCGGACGCGGTCGTTCACCGAGAAGCCCTCGACGTCCCTCCGGTAAAACGGCTGGCCGAACGAACGGTAGCTCGCGCCGTGCCGCAGGAATGTGAAAATGAAATTGTTCGGCTGGTAGTTTACCGCGATGGTCCCCTCCCAGGAGAGCGTTGAAAGGTTCTTCTTCCCCAGCGGGACGAGGTTCTCGTTGACGGTGATGAAGCGCGAGAAGATGTCGCGCGCGTCCCGGAGGTCGTCGCGGCTGAACGATTCGTAGGTCGAGTCGCTGAAAATCGAGTCAATCTCCGCGTCGCTGATCGTCCCCCCCCGGATGTTGCCGTTGTAGAGGCTGAAACCGGCCTGTCCCTTCAGCTCGATGTTTTTCCTGTCGAACGAGAGGGTGAGGTCCGCGCCGGCCACGGCGTTTTCCTCCGGGGCGCCGGCGTAGGTCACCGAGGCGACGTCATCCTTCGAGTGCAGCGCGGTGATGCCGAAAACGCTGTTTCCGAATTTAAACGACGGCCGGAGGATGAGCAGGCTCCGGTCGAACGTCCCGTGGCTGAATTTCGCCCAGATGTCGGGTACGGCCGACGTGTCGTACGGCCCGTATGCCGCCGTGGAGTCGGCGGCCTGCAGGGCGGCGAGGCTGTCCATGGGAAAAGTGCGGACGGTGTCCCCCTGGACGTTTCGGATGATGTCCCCCGCCACAACCTCGAAGTCGAAAAATCCGGCTGAGAGGGCGCCGCTGAAACCGCGGACGCGTTTCCCGGAAATAATCATGTCGGGCATGACGGGATACGTGTCCCCGTAGCCCAGTTTCACCCAGGGCGATTCGGCGCCGAGGAAGAACCGGTGCTGGGGCTGGCGGGTGTCCTTCTCCTCGCTCGTCAGATGAAGGTGGCCGGTGAACTCGAACCTCCCGTCGGTCGCCCGCGCGTCGAGCGTCGCGCGGTTGTACGGCGTGACCAGGTTGGAGACGGTCTCGTTGCGCGTCTCGAGCCTGAGGTTCCCGCGGCCGGTCCATTCATGCGCTTTATCGTAGCCTGCGTAGCCTGCGTAGCCGGCCGGTGCGTCGAGCCTGGGCCCGCGGACGAAAAAATCCCAGGATTTCTCCGACACGACGGCGCCCGAGGTATCGTAGAAGATCACCCGGATGGTGTGGGAGCCGCCGTCGGGCGCGGCGCCCGCGTTGTCGGGCCTCAGGACGAACAGCCCGTCGCTGGCAACCATGTGTTTGGAGAGGTCGTCGCCGTCGAGGAAAATCTGCGTGCGGCCGGCGTCCACCGAGGAGTCGGGCCGCGCCAGGGAGAACGAAATCAGGACGTCGTCACGGTTCAGATGTTCCCCGGGATCGGGGCTCAGGACGACCAGCGCCCGGGATTCCGGGACCGCGGGACCGAGGTCCGTCGTCAGGGGTTGTGTCTCGGGATTCATCGAGGGGTAAGTCGAGTCGGCCCCGCCGTCGGTGCGCGAGAAGGAGAACCAGTACTCGAGGACGGCCGGACGGAGTTCGTCCGCCGGGATGCCGTACAACGCGCTGTTGCCGATGATCTGCATCTCGCGCATTGTCCAGGTCCCGGAGCCGAAGAGGCGGTAGGCGGCATTGACCGCGCGGATGCCGTTCAGGTTTGTGAATTCGATCGTCAGGAGGAGCGGCCGGCCGGGCGCGTATTCGCCGACTTCTACCCTCAGTACCTGGTCGCTGAACTGCGCCGGGGCCGGCACCGTGAAAAGCGCCGGTAGAATGAGGAGCGCCAGGAGGGAACGTGTCCTCCGCGTTAAACCGTCGGGCTTCTTCATTGTGTCAGGGGGTCGAAGTTGTCAGCGTTCGGTTCTTACAGCGCGTATGACCTTCCGGTCTTCGATATCAATTCCTGTATTTGATTATCAGATCCTTCTCGTCGCCGTTGCCGTTCCGGAGTTTCAGGTCCAGTTCGCGGGGCGTTCCGCCGGTGGCCAGTCTGCGGGCCGCCGCGAGCTCCTCCTCGGTCGCCGGCCGCATGCTGAGCGATCCGTCGGCGTTGGAGAACGCGATATATCCCGCCGGAACGTCGATGTTCCTGTCGGAGATCTTGTTGAGAAGGTTTACGAGCCCCGTGGGGAGAACGAGCGTATCGTTTCCCAGCCCGCTGCCCCAGGTGCCCGACGTGCCGCGGATGGAAGCGACGGAGGTGGGGGAAGTGAACCGGAATTTCTCGTCGGCCCGCTGTTTCTGGATGTCGAAACCGAAGGCGCCCTCCGAGGAATTGAGACTCTTGACCGTCCCCTTGCCGTCCGCCTCGGTGGTCATCGTGATTTCCGATTTCTCCCGCACCCGGACGATGCTGCGGTCGTTGAATTTCAGGATCGCCAGCGATTGCTGGCCGGTCTTCACGCGGTCTCCGGTTTTCAGGATGTCGCCCTTTTCGGCGGCGTCCCAGTCTGAGGTTTCGTTCTTCATGCTCACTTCCCTGATCACCTTCGTGATGAGCGCAAGCGTTGCCCCGGGAGACCGGAAACCGGTCGCGGTCATCGAAAATATCAGCGCCGCCGCGGCCAGGGTCCCGAAACCGTATTTTATCGCTCGTCTGTCTGTCATGGTCGTTGCCCCGTCCTATTCAAACGTGAGTTCGGAAGAGTCGATGGCCTCCTGCAGCGCGTCGAGCACCTTCAGGAGGTCCGCCTCGCTGAGCGCGGTCCCGTCGAGCGAGTAATCGCCGGTCGGCCGGTACGCGCCTTCGCGGATCGCCCTGAAGATGTCCGGGTACTGCGCCCCGTACATCATTTCGAGACGGGCAAGGAGCGCGTCGTAGTATGTCCCGCCCTCGGAAACCGTGAAGCCGGCGACGGGGCTCGAGAGATCGACCGTGCCGCCGCCCGCGACTCTCGTCAGGGTCTGGACACGCCAGACGTACGATTTCCCCTGTTCCAGCGGCCGGCC
>DATDQD010000255.1:0-3976 GCA_035292425.1 Bacteroidota bacterium | reverse complement strand
GCCGCCGAGGTCGTCGACTTATAAATCCTGCTCCGGCCGAAGTAGAGCACGTTCGGGCTTGAGGGGGACACCACGAACGGCGCGTTCCAGCAGGAGAGTCCCGAGAAGCCGCCCCCGGCGGCGCCGAAGCTCAGCCCCCGGTCGGTCGACTTCCGGATCGCCCCGCCGTTCCTCGTCCCGGCGTACATGATGAAATCGTTCGACTGGTCGATCCCGGTCCAGCCTACCTCGTCCACGGCGCTGAGCGGCCAATACGACGAGCCGGTGAAGAGGTACCCGGGGATATGGTCCTGCACCTGCCCGAGCGCGATTTGCGGATCGCCCGCGCTGTTGGAGAAACCGTTGTAGAACTGCCCGGTCGCGAGGTTGTCGCTCACCTGTGTGAAGTTCTGTCCGAAGTTGTCGGAACGGTAGATCCCGTCGTCGTTTGCGACGTAGAGGATGTCGGGATCGGTCGGGTCGTAGGCGTAGGCGTGGTGGTCGGAGTAGGTCCCGCCGCTGCCGGAAAATGTGATCCCCCCGTTGGTGGAGCGGCTGGCGGGCACCCCCGCATGGAACACGATATTCGAATCTTCCGGGTGCACCGCCACAAAATGGGAGTACCAACCCTGAACACCGAAGATGTTGTTGGTCGTATTGTTACTGAGTTCCGTCCAACTGTCGCCGAAATTGTCGGTCCTCCAGAGAGACCCCACTCCGGTCGTGCTGTCCGCGATGCTCGCATAGACAACATCGGGGTTCGAGGCATATTGCGCGAGGAGCGTCTTGCCCGAGAAGTCGGTCGGGGTGACCGCGAACCACGCCGAACCCCCGTCCGTGGACTTAACCACACTGTTTGACAATCCCAGGTTCCCGGCGGAAACGAGCAGTTTCAGCGTGTCGCCGGGGTGGATGACGATGTCCTGTCCCATCTGGACGGGGAGGATGTTCGTCCAGTTCCCACCGCCGTCGGTGCTGAGGTAGATCCCCTCGGTTGTGGCCGCCCAGACGGTCGAGGGATTGTGCGGATTGAGCCGGATCGCCTGGATGCCCCGCTCCTGATTATAGGACCAGTCGAGGCTTTTCGTCCACGTCGCCCCGCCATCGGTGGTCTTGAGGATTCCCATCCCGTAGCTGCCCCTGGTGGTCCTCACCACCAGTCCCCCGGCGGTGCCCGCGTACCGGTACACTTCCCCCGTCCCGATATAGATGACGTTCGAATCTCCCGGGTCGATGGCGATCGCCGCCACTCCGAGCACCGGGTACCCCGTGCTAACCCTCTCCCAGTCTCCCGAGACTCCCCCGGTATGGGAACGCCAGAATCCTCCGGACGCCGATCCCGCGTATATCGTGTTGGGGTTCAGGGGGTTCAGGGCGACCGCGAGCATCCGGCCCGAGAGGTTCGAAGGGCCGATGTATGTCCATCCCGATCCGGCGAAGGGGAGAGGTTTTTTCTTCAACTCCGCCTTCCGGGCCCATTCGAAAGCGCGGTAGTATTTGTCGGGAGGGAGGTTGTTGTCGGGGTAACTCCTGGCTTCCGACCAGAACTCCAGGGCCTCCATCGCGCCGGAGCGGGACGGATGTTGCGCGGCCCGTTCCGGGACCCGGTCGGAGATTGAGAAGAAAGCGGCGGCAAAGAGGGCCAGGGAGAGGATCGTCGTAACGAGGCGTGACATCTGGATGAGCTCCTTATCGGGTGATGATCAGTTTTTGCTGATGGACGGAAGACTGCGTGGCGAGCCGTACGAAGTAGACGCCCGAGGCCAGCCCGCGGGTGTCAATCGAAACGCGATGAACCCCGGCGCTCCTGAAGCCCGCATCCGGTTCGGCGACCAACCTGCCGAGGATGTCATGGACGCCGAGGGAGATCACCGAGCCCGCGTCGAGGAGGTATTCGAACATGGCGCGTTCGTCCCCGTCCCGCGATGCGAAGATGCCCGGCGACACGGCTCGTTCATTCGTACCGCCGGGGACGCCGGTCGGGAGGGGATTGATCCTGTAGATCGCCGTGGAGGCCGAGACGTAGAGATACCCGTCGGGTCCCCGAACGATGTCGAAGAGCGCCCCGAGACCCGGCTGGTCCATCACGCTCACCTCCAGGGAATCGCCGCCGTTGATGAACGTCCCCACCAGGATGCGGGCGTCGTTATACGAGAGGAAGAGCAGTTTCCCGTACAACTCCGGATAGACGGTACCGTCATACACGACCAGCCCGGTGGGGGCGATGGTCGGGGAGACCTTCCAGAGGGGGCGAGTGTAGGGGGAATCCTGTTCACACTCGCAGTGCGTCGGG
Source organism: Bacteroidota bacterium (assembly GCA_035292425.1). Classification (GTDB taxonomy): domain Bacteria; phylum Bacteroidota; class Ignavibacteria; order UBA10030; family SZUA-254; genus SZUA-254. Next base: position 1,704 of record DATDQD010000255.1, on the reverse strand, counting down.
CCGCTGTCGCATTCGGGCCGCCAGCCGTAATTCCGTCCGTTCGAGACCCGGTTGATTTCATCGTTGCAGTCGGGTCCGTTCTCGGTGACGTAGACCGCCGAATCGATCGGGCTGACGGTCATGCCGTAGGGGTTCCGCAGCCCCGACGCGAAGATCCTGTCATCGTTCCCGGTGAGCGGGTCGCCGTCGTCCCGGAAGGCGTTCGACTCCACGGCGTTCGCGGGGAACGGGAGTTCCGGATCGATGCGGAGCACCTTTCCCCGGGGATCGGAGAGCGATTGCGACAATTGCGGGCAGCGGTTTTCCCCGGTGGAGATGTAGAGTTCGCCCGCAGTGACCATGGCGAGGGCGCCCGCGTTATGATTGGTAAACAGCCCGCACGGGGTCTGGACGGGGGCTTCGAAGAGGGTGACCGCCGAGGCGGTGTCGGCCCGGCCTCCCGCTTCCGTGAGACGGACCACGCGGTTGACGAGGGTCGATTCCGCCGCCGTGTAGTACAGGTAGACGCGGCCGTTTGCGGCGAATCCCGGGTCGAAGGCGATGCCGAGGAGACCCCGCTCCCCCGGCTCGGAGACGTTGAACCGCGCCCACGGTTCGGCCTCGAGTGTATCGTTCCGGATGACGCGGACGTTGCCGGTTTTCAGTTCGAGGTAGAAGAGCCTCCCGCTTCCGTCTGGCGCGAACGCCATCCTGGCAGGGTTGGCGAGCCCCGTGGCGACCGGAGAGAGGATATAGACGCCCTGGGTGAAGGAGTCGGGGTGTGCGAACGCAAGGAGGGCTGCCGACAGCAGGAGAGGGCGTATCCCCATCGGGATGATCCGGCGGGGCGGGAGCGCGGGTGGAATCATGGTTCTTTCCCTCACCGGCCGGCCGACCGCCGTCATGTCCTGACTCCCCGGACCTCTCTGGCATGGAGGATGTAATCCGTCGGGGGCGGGGCATGGCCAGCCTGTCTCATGAGCGTCGCAACCTGGCCCCGGTGATAGCTCGAATGGTTGACGAGATGAAGCATCGATTCGCCGTAGGTATGGGTGAACGCGTCACCCTTCGTCGTTTTCATGACGAAGGTCTCCCCCAGGAACGCGTCGCTGAGCCGCGCGTCGAGAAACGCGAGGGTCTCCCGCTCGACGTCGAGCCAGCGCGCCCGGAGGGCGTCGAGATCGACGGCTTGCTTCGCACCCTCGTAGGCCGCTTCGTGCGGCCGCCCCGTCCAGCGCAGGAGCCAGAGATGCTGCGCGAAAACGATATGGACCATCGTCCCGTGGATCCCGCCGTGGCTGCTTTTCATGTCGTCCCGGTACATCCGCGCGGGGATTCCCGCGAGGGCCCCGAAGGTCCTCTCATTCGACCAGGAATTGTATTCGAAGAGTCGCCGCACATCGCCGGCAGTCATGATCTGGTTCCTTTCCGTGAAGTTATCCGAACATCGAGCCGAGGCTCGTGGGAGAAGGAAGCATCAGCTTCGCCCCGTCCCCGGTGATGACCATCTCGTCCTCGATGCGCACCCCGAATTCCCCCGGGATGTAGATGCCCGGCTCGTTGCTGTGGGTCTCGCCCTCCATTTCAGGCCGGGTGTTTCCCCTGACCAGGTAGAACCATTCGTGGCCCTCCATGCCGATACCGTGGCCGAGCCGGTGGGTGAAATACCGGTAGTCCGGTCCGAATCCGGACTCGTCGATGACGTTCCGCGCGGCGGCGTCGACC
>DATDQD010000254.1:0-3518 GCA_035292425.1 Bacteroidota bacterium | reverse complement strand
GCCCGGCGCGCCCGGCCTCTCCGTCCGGACGTTTCCGCTTCTCCTCGGGTCCCGTACGAACCGCGTCGAAATACTCTCCGAAGAACACTCCGATACCTCAGGCATCCTCCTCATGCCGGACCCCGACGTGATGGACGCGGGCGGCTTTCCAGCGTGGAGTTACCGTCCCGACCCGTCAGCATATGCCGCGGCCGGATTTTCGCCTTCGGAGATCGCCGTCCTCACGGACGTCGGGGATGTCCGCGGGACGATCCTCGGCAACCTCGTCATCGCGCCGCTGCGGTACGATCCCGCCCGTAAAATTCTCCGCAGGTACTCCAGGATCGTGGTCCGCATCGCATCCGAAGGCCCGGGCGACGGCCCGGGCGCCGGACCGCAGGCCGCCGATCCGATGACCGCGGGAATAGCGATCAACGATCCCCGCGGCGCGGGCGCTGCCGCGGCGCCGGTTTCCGCGAAGCGGACCGGCCGGATGTCCAACAGCGTTCTCAGCCAGGGGGCATGGCTGAAGATTTCAATCACGGAAGAGGGCATCTACCGGCTGACCGGACAGATGCTCGCAGACGCGGGCGTCCCGTCTTCGACGGATCCCGGCACCATCCGGGTGTTCGGGAACGGCGGGGCGGAGCTGCCCCTGAATCCCCTCACGCCCGTTCCCGACGATCTCGTCGAGCTGACGCGCCTCGTCGGCGACGGCGGAATCGCGGGCGTCCTCGATCCGGGCGATGAAGTGGTCTTCTACGCGGCCGGCACCCGGGGATGGAAATACGACCCGTTCGCGCGGCGGCTCTCGCATACTATAAACCGTTTCTGGGAAACGGGCTATTACTGGATTACGTACGGCGGAGCGGCCGGACGGCCGATGAGTGCCCCGGGTCCCGGACCCGCGGCCGACTACACGGCGTCATCGGTCGAGGGGAAACTCTTCCGCGAAGACGATAAACAGAACATACTCTCGTCGGGACTTTCGTGGCTCGGCCAGTCGTTCAATTCCGGCGACCGGCTGACGTACGCCCACGCGCTGCCGGGCGTGATCCCCGGTTCGACGGTGCGTTACCGGTTCAGGCTCGGGTCGAGGGCATCCTCCACGTCGTCATTCGTCGTGGCGGAACACGGGCAGCAGCTCGCCACCGGAGTGTCCATCCCGGGAACGCAGGTCGGGAGCTACTTCTACGATCAGGTCCTCTTTTCGACCGCGGAGCGGATGACAACTGTCTCCTGGTCGGACGCCCAGAGCCTGCTGAACCTCACCTATACGTCGACGAGCACCGCCGGGACAGGGTACCTTGACTGGTACGAGGTGTCGTACGACCGCCGGACAGTCGCCCAGGGCGACCGGTTTTCATTCCACATGCCCGACACGGGCGCGGTCGTCGCGCTCAGCGTCACGGGGTTCACCGGGACTGCGGTCAGGGTCTTCGATGCGACGCGGCACGATTCCGTCGCGCTGATCGCGCCGGAGAACCGTTCCGACACCTGCACGGCGCGCGTGGCGGGAACGCCGGGCGAACGCCGGCACATTTTCATGGTGGGGCCGGGCGGATACATGACGCCGGCGGGGATCGTTTCCGTCCCCAACCAGGATCTCCGGGGCGACCAGACCGTCGCGGACATGATCATCGTCGCGCATCCCTCGCTTCTCGCCGCGGCGAACACCCTGAAGGACTTCCGCGAACGGCCCGGCCCGTACTATCTCCTGACGCGGGTCGTCAACGTGGAGGAAATCTACAATGAATTCGGAGGGGGGATCCCGTCGCCTGTCGCCATCAGGAATTATCTCAAGTTCGTCGTTCAGACCCAGTCGCCGGCTCCCCGGTACGCGCTGCTCTTCGGCGACGGCGACTACGATTACCGGCGGATCACCGCCCCGGGGTTGATGCTGATGCCGCCCTGGGAGACCGAGGCCACGTACAAGCCGATCGAAACGTATGCCTCCGACGATTACTTTGCGCTGTTCGACGGCTCGGAACGGATCCAGCTCGCCCTCGGCCGGCTCACGGCGCAATCGGCGGCCGAGGCCGCGACCATGGTCGACAAGATCATCGAGTACGAAACCGCTCCCGTTATGGATCCCTGGAAAACGCATGTCACCTTCGTCGCGGACGACGGGCTCGCCGCGGCGGGGGACGACGACCGTTTCCTTCATCTTCAGCACGCCGAAAACGTTTCGAACATCCTCCCGGACCTTTTCGACAGGACGAAGATTTACCTGTTCGACTATCCGACGGAGATCGCGGCGGCCGGGAGACGCAAACCCGGCGTCAACAGGGCGATCCGGGACGCGGTGGCCAGGGGAACGCTCGTCCTGAACTATTCGGGGCACGGGAACCCGAGGCTCTGGGCCCACGAGGCGGTGTTCGTCCGCGAGGACGACATCCCCCTCCTGGCCAACAAGGGAAAATATTTCATACTCGTCGCGGCCACCTGCAACTACGCGATGTTTGATGCGATCTCAGACCAGAGCGGGGCGGAGATCCTTGCCGCGAAAAGGGACGCCGGCGCCATCGCCGGACTCTCCGCCACCAGGGTGGTTTATGCCTTCCAGAACCTGACGATGAACAGGACTTTCTTTTCGCATCTCTTTGCAGAGGACTCGCTCGGCCGGATGATGACCGGGCGTCTCGGAGACGCAATGTTCAGGACCAAACAGGTGCTGACGGGTCCCAACGACGAGAAATATTTCCTCCTGGGGGATCCCGCCCTGGTCCCCGCGTTCCCGAAGAGGTTCGTCGTGATCGACTCGGTCAACCATCGACCGTCCGACCAGGTCGTGGATCTCTTCGCGCTCGGGCTTTCATCGGTGTCGGCCCGCGTCGTCCCGGACAGCGGTTCGGCGCCATATTCCGGGTCCGCGCGCATCTCGGTGTACGACGCCGACCGCCTCGTCACGATCAACGATCCGACAGCCGGGATCTACGTGTACAGGGCGACCGGGAACATCCTCTTCCGGGGCGAGGCGACCGTTTCGCTCGACAGGCTCGGGGCGAATTTCATCGTGCCGAAGGACATTTCGTACGGTGCCGAAAACGGAAGGATCTCCGTCTACACGTGGAACCAGTCGACCGATGGCTCGGGCTACACCCGGAACATCAGGATCGCGGGCACCGATTCGACCGCGCCGCCCGACGCCCTGGGCCCAGTGATGGGCATCTTCCTCGACTCGAGGAGCTTCAGGCCGGGAGACGCGGTCTCGTCATCGCCCACGCTCATCGTCGACATCTCGGATTCGAGCGGCGTGAACGCATCGGGTGCGGGCATCGGCCACCGGCTGGAGGCCTGGCTGGACGACCAGCCGGCGAGCGCGGACCTGGGCGACTATTACCGGAGCAATCCCGACACCTACCGCGAGGGAGTCGTCACCTACCCTCTCGGGGCGCTCCCGGCGGGCGTGCACAGGATCAAGGTGCGGGCCTGGGATACCTACAACAATTCCTCCACCGGCGAAACGGGCTTCAGCATCGGCGGGGCGGGGGGGCTCGAGCTGGCCAACGTGTATAACTATCCGAACCCGTTCGGAC
>DATDQD010000253.1:0-17497 GCA_035292425.1 Bacteroidota bacterium | reverse complement strand
CGTCGACGCGGCACGCGCAGGTCTCGGGACGAAGGACCTGGACGCCGTGGCGCGCGGCGTCATCCGGAGGGGCGGCCACGACAGGCACTTCCGCCATTCCCTCGGCCACGGGATCGGCCTCCAGATCCACGAGGCTCCGCGCATTTCCGTCCAGAGCCGCGCGGTCCTCGCCCGGGGCAACGTCGTCACGATCGAACCCGGGGTGTACATTCCCGGGATGGGCGGCGTCAGGATCGAGGACGACGTGGTGATCGGCGCCGGCGGGTGCACCGTGCTCAACCGGTCCCCCAAAGAACTTCTGATCGTGTAGAATGTCGAAGCGAAACGTCCTCGTCGTGGCGTACTATTTCCCGCCGCTCGGCCTGAGCGGCGTCCAGCGGACGCTCAAGTTCGTGAAATACCTCCCGCAGTTCGGCTGGAAGCCCACGGTCCTGACCGTGACCCCGACGGGATACTACGCGCAGGACGAATCGCTCCTCCGGGAACTGCGGGACGCGGACATCAGGATCGAACGGGTCGGGTCGCTCGATCCGAACCGCTTCTTCCGCAACAAAGGAACCGTAAAGATGCCTTCGGAGCGGACCCGGAAGGCGCTCTCGTTCCTGAGCGATTTATTCCTGATCCCCGACAACAAGATCGGGTGGAGGAAGAAGGCCGTCGCGCGCGCGTCGGAACTCCTCTCGGCGGAGAAATATTCCGTGATCTTCGCGACCGCGCCGCCGTTCACCGACCTGCTGATCGGCCTGGAGCTGAGGGAAAAGTTCAACATCCCGCTGGTCGTCGACTACCGGGACGCCTGGCACGACTACCCGCACAAATATTTCCCGACGCCGTATCACCGGTGGAGAAACACGTCTCTTGAAAAGCGCGTGCTGAAACGGTCGTCGGGGGTGATCACGACCAACCGGCGCGTCAAAGAGTTGATGGTCAAGCGGTTCAAAGTGCTGGCATACAACGACGTCGCGATCATTCCGCAGGGATACGATCCCGCGGACTTCGACCCGGCACTCCGCCCCGCGCGCAACGGCAAATTGAAACTCACGCACGCGGGTATTTTTTACGGCGGCCGTACGCCCCGCCGGTTCCTCGAGGCGGTGGCCAGGCTGAGGACGGACGACCCGGAGGCCTTTGCCGAACTCGACGTTCATCTCATAGGCGCGATCCAGGACGAGTACGTCCGGATGATCCGCCGCCTGGGACTGGAGGAGAAAGTGAACGTCAGGGGCTACCTGGAGCACCGCGAATGCGTGCGCGAGATGCAGTCGTCGGACGTCCTCTGGCTGACGCTCGACAACGACACGCAATCGCCGGGGAAGCTCTACGAGTACCTCGGCGCGCGCAGGCCGATCCTCGGGTGCGTCCCGCCGGGGTTCGTGCGGCAGACGCTCGAGGACGCGGGCGCGTCGATCGTCGTCGACCCGGACGACGCGGACGCCATCGCCGGGGCGATACGGCGGTTCGCGGCGATGCGCCGGAAGAACGCGCTCCCGGTCCCCAATGAAGCCGAGGTCCGCAGGTACGACCGGGTCGCGCTGACCAACGAGCTCTCCAAAATATTCGGTTTTCTTGCGGAATGAACGTCCTCGTCATAGGATCCGGCGGCCGCGAGCACGCGCTCGTCTGGAAGCTGCGGCAGAGCCCGGTCGTCACGAAGCTCTTCTGCGCTCCAGGCAACGCCGGCATCGCTGCGCAGGCGGCCATCGTCCCGATCGGGGCGGGCGACATCGGCGGGCTCCTGAAGTTCGCGATCGATGAAAAGATCGACCTTGTTGTGGTTGGCCCGGAACAGCCCCTCACCGAGGGGATCGTGGACCGGTTCGAGGCGGAGGGGTTGAAGATCTTCGGCCCGGCGAAGGCCGCCGCCCGCATCGAGGGGAGCAAGATCTTCGCCAAGAACTTCATGCAAAAATATTCCATCCCCACGGCCGATTTCCGGACCTTCTCGGCCGCCGAAAAGTTCGACGCGGGGCGGTACCTCAGCGAAGTCCCCACGCCGATCGTGATCAAGGCGGACGGCCTCGCGGCGGGGAAGGGCGTCACCGTCTGCGAATCGAGGGACCGGGCGATCGAGGTCCTCGACGCGCTCATGGAGCGAAAGACCTTCGGCGATTCGGGGAGCAGCGTCGTCATCGAAGAATGCCTCGCGGGCGAGGAGGCCTCGGTGCTCGTGCTGACCGACGGGGGGAATTATGTGACGCTCCCGCCGGCGCAGGACCACAAGAGGATACTCGACAACGACATGGGGAAAAACACCGGCGGCATGGGGGCGTACGCCCCGGCCCCCGCCGTGACACCGGAAATTCTTGAAACGGTCGGGCGGACGATCGTCCGGCCGACGCTCGACGGGATGCGCCGGGAAGGGCACCCGTTCAGGGGTTGCCTCTACGTCGGGCTGATGATCACCCAGACCGGGCCGAAGGTCATCGAGTACAACTGCCGCTTCGGCGACCCGGAAACCCAGGCGATCCTTCCCCTGGTGCAGAACGACCTCGCAATCCTTTTCCGGGAAATCGCCTCGGGCGCCCTGGAGTCCCCGCTCGCGATCGCGGACCGCACGGCGGTCTGCGTCGTGATCGCCTCGCGCGGGTATCCCGACGATTACGAAACCGGCAAGCCGATCATGGGCCTCGAACGGGTGACGAAGGAGCATGACGTCGTCGTCTTCCATGCCGGGACGAAATCCGCGAAAGACGGGATCGTCACATCGGGGGGCCGCGTCCTCGGCGTCACCGCCTCCAGTGAAGGGGCGGATCTCGAGGGGGCCATCGACAAGGCCTACCGCGCGGTGGGCGAAATCACCTTCGACGGCGCCTACTACCGTTCGGACATCGGGAAAAAAGGATTGCTGCGGGGGCGGCAACCGGACCGGGGGAACCCATGAAAATTCTCGTCACCGGTGGCGCCGGTTTCATCGCGTCCCACGTCGCGGACGAATGCGTCGCGCGCCGGCACGGCGTCGTCGTCCTCGACGACCTCTCGACGGGGGCGATGCAGAATGTCAACCCGAAGGCGGTCTTCCTCCGGGCCGACATCCGCGACGCAGGCCTGGACGAACTGTTCCGGAAGGAGCGGTTCGACGTGGTGATCCACCACGCCGCGCAGATGGACGTCAGGAAATCGGTGGAGGACCCGGGCTTCGACGCCTCGGTCAACATCCTCGGGACGATCAACCTCCTCGAAAACACACTGAGGACCGGCGTGAAGAAATTCATCTTCGCCTCCACCGGGGGGGCGATCTACGGCGAGCAGGACTACTTCCCCGCCGACGAGGAGCACCCGGTCAGGCCCCTCTCGCCCTACGGGATCGCCAAACTCTCCGTCGAAAAATACCTTTTCTACTACGCGGAAGTCCACGCCCTGCAGTACGTCAGCCTGCGGTACGGCAACGTCTACGGGCCCAGGCAGAACCCCCGGGGCGAGGCGGGCGTGGTCGCCATCTTCGCCGAGAAGATGCTCGCCGGCGGGCAGCCGGTGATCAACGGCGAGGGCCTGCAGACACGGGATTACGTCTACGTCGGGGACGTGGTGAGCGCCAACATGTTCGCGCTCGGCCACGACCGGTCCGGTATTTTCAATGTAGGGACGGGGATCGAGACCGACGTCAACACGCTCTTCCGGACGCTCCGCGAGCTGACCGGTTCCACATGTAAAGAAGAACACGGACCGGCCAAAAAAGGCGAACAGCTGAGGAGCGTCCTCGACGCGCGGCTGCTGAACCGCACATTCGGCTGGTCGGCGGGAACGGCGATCGCGGAGGGGCTGAAAATGACGGTGGAGTATTTCAGGTCCAGGAAGAAACCCGACCGATGACAGCCGATCCCAGGTTCATCGAACAGGTCAGGGCGGGGGAGAGGGGGCCGGTCGCGCGGGCGATCACGATGGTGGAAAACGAGCATCCGGCCGCCGCCGATTTGCTGAAATCGCTCTACCCCTACACCGGGAGGGCCTACAGGGTCGGGATCACCGGCCCGCCGGGAGCTGGGAAGAGCACCATCACCAACAAGCTCGCCCGGCACCTGCGCGGCCGGGAGAAGAAAATCGGCATCATCGCGGTCGACCCCACCAGCCCCTTCACGGGCGGGGCCCTGCTGGGCGACCGCGTCCGGATGACCGACGTCGAACTCGACCGGGGTGTTTTCATAAGAAGCATGGCGTCCCGGGGGAGCCTCGGAGGACTGAGCCGCAAGACGCGCGAAGCCGCCGACGTCCTCGACGCGGCGGGGACCGACTACATCCTCATCGAATCGGTCGGCGTGGGGCAGTCGGAACTGGACATCGTCAGGGCCGCGGACACGACCGTGGTGGTCCTCGTCCCCGAATCGGGCGATTCCATCCAGGCGATGAAGGCCGGGCTGATGGAAATAGCGGACTTCTTCGTCGTGAACAAGGCGGACCGCGCCGGCGCGGACCAGGCCGTCATGTCGATCAAAACGGTTCTCGGCTTCAAGCCGCAGACGGCCGGCTGGAAGCCGGAGGTGCTCCGGACGGTCGCGAGCGAGGGGAAGGGGATCGACACCGTGGCCGACCTCGTGGCCCGTCACCGGCAGTACCAGGAGGGGGCCGATCTGCTCAGGGTCAGGCGGATGGACCGGATCGGGGAGCGGATCAGGGAACTGGTGGCGGAACGCCTGAGGGTGCAGTTCTGGAACACCGGACGGGAGGAATACCTCGCGAAGCACATCGGACCGGTCTACCTCAAGGAGTCGACACCCTACGAGGTGGCCGAGGAGCTGGTCAGGACGTTTCCGGGCTGATTCTCCCGGGGCGGCCCGTTGCAAATCGCGGGAAAACCATTTACATTGTTTCAATTTCACACCGGTTGAAATTCAAGCACGCCTAGCACACCAAGCACGCCTATCACGCCAATCACGATACGACAATGGCCGCAGAACAACCGACCGAACAACTGACACCCGACTTCGAACCCACCGACAGCATGCGGATGGTCCAGGAGACCGCGCGGAACTTCGCCGAAAAGGAGATCCGCCCCACCGTCATGAAATTCGACGAGTCGATGGAATTCCCCCGGGAGATCGTCAACAAACTGGGTGCCCTCGGCTTCATGGGCGCGATCTTCCCCGAGGAATACGGGGGCGCCGGCCTCGGCTACCTCGAATACGTGGGCATCATCGAGGAAATCAGCAGGGTGGACCCTTCGGTGGGACTCACCATTGCCGCCCACAACAGCCTCTGCTCGAACCACATCTTCACGTTCGGCAACGAAAGCCAGAAGAGGAAGTACCTCCCCGACCTCACCACGGCGCGGAAGATCGGGGCCTGGGCCCTCACCGAACCTTCAAGCGGAAGCGACGCCGGCGGCATGCTGACGACCGCGGTGAAGGACGGCAACTCGTACATCCTGAACGGCAGCAAGAACTTCATCACGCACGGGTCGGTCGGGAAGACCACCGTCGTGATGGCGGTATCGAAGAAGGAGCTGGGGAAAAAGGGCATCTCGGCGTTCATCGTGGAGAACGACACCCCCGGCTTCACCGTGGTCAAGAAGGAAAACAAGCTCGGGGTCCGCTGCTGCGACACGGCGGCCATCGCGTTCGACAACTGCCGGGTGCCGGCCGAAAACCTGATGGGGAACGAGGGTGAGGGGTTTCCCCAGGCCCTGACGGTGCTCGACGGCGGGAGGATCAGCATCGCGGCGCTCTCGCTCGGGATCGCCCAGGGCGCACTCGACGCGAGCCTCAAATACGCCAAAGAGCGGAAGCAGTTCGGAAAGCCGATCGGCGAGTTCCAGGGGATCCAGTGGAAACTGGCACAGATGGCCATGCAGATCGAGGCGGCGCGACTGCTTACCCACAGGGCCGCGGCCGCGAAAAATTCGGAGAGGGACGTGACGCTTCTCTCGGCCATGGCGAAATACTACGCGAGCGAGATCGCGGTCATGGTCACCAACGAGGCGGTGCAGATCCACGGCGGCTACGGGTTCATCAAGGACTTCCCGGTGGAAAAATTCTACCGCGACGTGAAGGTCGCGACGATCGGCGAGGGCACGACCGAAATCCAGAAGATGGTCATCGCGAGGGAACTCCTCAACCGGATCGCGTCCTGATCATGGCCATCATCGGCGACCCGCTCAAGAAGGAACTGCAGTACAACACGTACGAAGACAACCTGAAGAACCTCCTCAGGGTGCTGAACGTCCGTACCGACGCCGTGAAGCTGGGCGGCGGGGCGGCCGCGATCGAGAAACACCGCGCGCGGGGGAAAATGACCGCCCGCGAGAGGATCACGCGGCTGATCGACCAGGACAGTTATTTCCTGGAGATCGGGCTCTTCACCGCCTGGGAGATGTACGAGGAATACGGCGGCGCGCCGTCCGCCGGGACCGTCTTCGGCATCGGCAAGATCCACGGCAGGGACGTCGTGATCGTGGCGAACGACGCCACCGTGAAGGCGGGGGCCTGGTTCCCCCTCACCGCCAAGAAGAACCTCCGGGCCCAGGAGATATCGATCGAAAACCGCCTCCCGATCGTCTACCTTGTCGATTCGGCGGGCGTCTTCCTCCCGATGCAGTCAGAAATATTCCCCGACAAGGAGCACTTCGGCAGGATCTTCCGGAACAACGCGGTGATGTCCTCCCTGGGGATCCCCCAGATCGCGGCCATCATGGGCCCCTGCGTGGCGGGCGGAGCGTACCTCCCCATCATGTCCGACGAGGCCCTCATCGTGGAAAACACCGGGAGCGTCTTCCTGGCCGGACCCTACCTGGTCAAGGCGGCCATCGGCGAGGATGCGGACCTGCAGGACCTCGGCGGCGCCGGCATGCACTGCGAAATCAGCGGTGTGACCGACTACAAGATGGCCAATGACGAGGAATGCCTCGGGACCATCAGGGCCCTCGTCGGGAAACTCGGCGACGCGCCGAAGTCCCCCTTCGACAGGAGTGCGCCGAAGGACCCCCTCTACCCGCCCGGGGAACTCTACGGGCTGGTCCCCGTCGACCACAGCCGCCCCTACGACATGTACCAGGTGCTCGCGCGGATCGTGGACGCGGGCGAGATCGAGGAGTACAAGGCGGGATACGGGAAAACGATCATCACCGCGTACGCCCGCATCGACGGCTGGGCTGCGGGGATCGTGGCCAACCAGCGTTCGGTCGTCAAGACGAAAAAAGGCGAGATGCAGGTCGGCGGCGTCATCTACAGCGAAAGCGCCGACAAGGGGGCCCGGTTCATCATGAACTGCAACCAGAAAAAGATCCCGCTCGTGTTTTTCCAGGACGTCACGGGGTTCATGGTGGGGACGCGGGCCGAGCAGGGGGGCATCATCAAGGACGGCGCGAAGATGGTCAACGCGGTGGCGAACAGCGTCGTCCCCAAGTTTACATTCATCATCGGCAACAGCTTCGGCGCCGGGAACTACGCCATGTGCGGGAAGGCCTACGACCCGCGGCTCATCTTCGCGTGGCCCACGGCGAACATCGCGGTCATGGGGGGCAGGCAGGCCAGTGAAACCCTCCTCAGCATCCGTCTGAGCCAGTCGAACAGCAAGGGGAAGACCATTGCCCCCGAGGAGAAGGAAAAGCTCCTCCGCGAGATCAGCCAGCGCTACGAGCGCGAGCTCGACCCTTATTACGCCGCGGCCCGTCTCTGGGTCGACGGGATCATCGACCCGGCCGATACCCGGCAGATCATCTCCCGCGGCATCCAGATGGCTTCGAACAACGCAACCATCCCGCCGTTCAACCCCGGCATTCTCCAGGTGTGATGAGACGCGCGGCCGCGATAGCGTCCTGCGTCGCGCTCCTTGCCGCCGCAACCGCCGCGCAAACGGCCCCCGACACCGCCGGCCTCTCCGCCTGGCTCCGGTTCGACGACCCCGGGCCGTTCGAGGCGCTCTTCACGTGGTATCCGCCCCTGTTCATCCGCAACGGCATCGGGCTGAAGGACTTCATCCGGAGCGACGCGTTCGCGGCGTTCAGGAAGAAGGCGGGGGATGCGCGGGCCGTCGACGCCATCTACGTCCGGGCGATGTCCCTCACGGCGAACAACACCGCCGCCGCGCTCCTGCTCGCCACGGTCGCGACCCTCGACCACTACACCGTGGGCGTCCGGGTCCCTTTCCTGAATCTCTTTTTCCCGCTCTCGAACGAATCGTACGGGGAATACGCCGCGCGCGTGCGCAACCTGCCGGCCGACTTCTACGCCGACACCCCGCCCGGCGACCGCGGCGACCGCGACAAGCTCCAGCACTTCTTCGGCTCGGCGTTCATCGCGATGACGTTCGAATCGCGGGGCGCCGCGCGGAGGGTGGGGGATTTCATCGAATTCGGGGAGGATGCCGTGATCGTGGACGGCATGCCGGACAGCCGCGACGCAAGGGCCAACTGGAACGGGAGCGAGTTCGGCATCGCGCTCCTCGCCGACAACCGGCGCTACCCGTCCGGGTTCTTCCTCACGCCGGTCGTGGGGCGCTCCGGGGACGGCGCCGGCCGGCTGGCCGGCCGGACAACCGGCCGCGCAACCGATCACACCACAGGGTGCCGCTGATGCCTAAAATCCTGATCGTGGACGACGAAAAGGGGATCCGGGATTCGATCCGCATGATCCTGGAGGCCGAGGGGTACGAGACCGCGTCCGCCGAAAACGGTCAGAAGGGGATCGACCTCTTCCGCGCGGGCGGGTTCGACGCCGTCCTGCTGGACATTAAAATGCCCCCGGGAAAGGACGGGATGGAGGTCCTGGCGGAACTCCAGCAAATCGACCGTGAGGTGCCCGTCATTATGATCTCCGGCCACGGCACCTTCGACACCGCCGTCGAGGCGACCCGGCTCGGCGCCTTCGATTACCTCCCGAAGCCACTCGACCGGGACAAACTGCTCGTGGTCCTGCGCAACGCCGTCGAGCGCGCGCGGCTCCGCTCGGAACTCCTCGACCTGAAACCGAAGTACCGGATCCTCGGGGAGAGCGCCGCGATCGCCAAAGTGCTCGCCGTGGTCCGGCAGGTGGCCCCGACGGAAACGAGGGTCCTGATCACGGGCGAGAGCGGCTCCGGGAAGGAGCTGATCGCCCGCGAGATCCACCGATTAAGCCGCCGCGCGGCCAGGCCGTTCGTGGAGGTGAACTGCGCGGCGATCCCCGCGGACCTGATCGAATCCGAACTCTTCGGGCACGAGAAGGGATCCTTCACGGGCGCCACGGCGCAGCGCATCGGGAAATTCGAGCAGGCGGACACCGGGACGATCTTCCTGGACGAAGTCGGCGACATGAGCCTGCAGGCGCAGGCGAAAGTCCTGCGAGCGCTGGAACAGAACACCATCGAGCGGGTGGGGGGCAACCGGCAGATTTCGGTCGACGTCCGCGTCCTCGCGGCGACCAACAAGAACCTCCAGGCCGCGATCTCCGCGAACGCGTTCAGGGACGACCTTTTCCACCGCCTCAACGTCATACCGATTCATGTTCCGCCGCTGCGGGAACGCCGCGAGGACGTCCCGTCGCTCGCCAGGGCGTTCGTGGCGGAGGTGTGCGCGAAGAACGGGTTCGCGCCGAAGGAACTCTCGGCGGCGACGCTCGCCGATCTGGAATCGCTGTCGTGGGGGGGAAACGTCCGCGAACTGCGCAACGCCGTGGAGCGGCTCGTGATCCTTACGCCGGGGCGTGTGATCGAGGCGGCGGGCGGGCAGTCATTTCCGGCGGGGACGCCGGACGCCCCGGGAGGCGTCGAGGAGATGATGACCGGGTCGAAAACCCTGCAGGAATTCAAGGACCGCTCGGAGGCGGCGTTCATCAGGTACCAGCTGGAAAAATTCGGCTGGAACGTCTCGAAGACCGCCGAAGCGCTCGGGATGGAGCGGAGCCACCTCTATACGAAAATCAAGAAGTACGGGCTGGAGAGAAAATAGAAAACCCGATCGGGCGCGATCGGCCCGCCCGGGAGGCTACAGCGCCGGTGTCTCCACGATCTTCTTTTTTCTCTGCCGGACCACTTCGTACATCAGCAGTGCGCCGGCAACCGAAGCGTTGAGCGATTCCACTTTCCCGTAGAGCGGGATACCCACCAGGAAATCGCACTTCTCCCTGACGAGCTGACGGATCCCCTTCCCCTCGTTGCCGACGACGAGCGCCAGCGGCATGTCGTATTCGATCTCGGAGTATTCCCGGTCGGCTGCGGTGTCGGTGCCGACGATCCAGAGGCCCTTCTGCTTCAGTTCGTCGAGCGTGGCGGCGATGTTCACCACCTTGGCGACCGGCATGTGCTCGCTCGCCCCCGCCGAGGTTTTGGCCACCGTCTGGTTGATGCTCGCGGCGTGGTGTTTCGGGATGATGACGCCGTGCACGCCGGCGCACTCCGCCGTCCGTATGAGCGCCCCGAGGTTCTGGGGGTCTTCGATCTCGTCCAGGACCAGCACGGTCGCCTGTTCCCCCCGCCGTTCGGCCACGGCGAGGATGTCCCCGACCTCGACGTACTCCTTCGTGCCGACGACCGCCACCACTCCCTGCGTGGTCGTGTCGCTCACGAGCTCCCGGAATTTCTGTTTCCCCACCTCGACGAAGGGGACGCGGCGCCGCTTCGCCATCTCCCTGATCTTTTCGATGATGTTCCCCTTGATGCCGGCCAGGACCACGACCTTCTCGATCATGGTTTCCGCCCTGAGGGCTTCCATCACCGGGTTGCGGCCGGCGATGAGGTTCGTCGCGGGTTTGCGGTCGTGGACGACGCGAAGGGGCGACGGGCGCGGTTCGGTTTCGTCAATATTATATTCGGACATGGCGGTCTCAATTCTTGAATTTTTTCCCGATGAGGCGGCCCGCATAGAACACAACGACGCCGCCGAAGAAGGTGTAGTACTCGAAAGAGATGTTGCCGAAGATGCCCTGCACCAGGCCGATGGCCAGCGCCGCGATGCCGATCGCTTCGAGCATCTTTGCCAGGACAATCATGGATACGTTACCGCGGGCGATTTGATGCAGTTTCGAAGAGTGCGGCGATCATCGCCGCGCGGTCGATACGATGGCGGCAGACTTCAATCTGGTCAACCAGTATCACCGGAATATCGTTCCCGAATTTCCCGTTCAGTTCGGGATGATCGTCAAGGTACGTGAGTTTGAGCGAAAATGGGAACGTTTCGCAAATTATATCCAGTTCCCCGAGGGCCAGGTCGCAGAGATGACACCCTTTCCTGGTAATAACTTCGACTGTTTTCACGGCACTGCGTTCATCGCCCGGGCGCAGTGGGCGAATCCCGGCCGGACATTCTGCCGGACATTCTGCCGGACATTCTGCCGGATATTCTGGCGAATCCGATAATTCCTGCGACGATCATCGCCGCCGAAATCAATTGGGCCTCGGAGAGTCCGATGAGGAGCCGGGGATTCAGCCTGAGAAATTCAACGAAAAATCGCGCGGCTCCGGCGTAGACCAGGTAGACCATGAACAACGACCCGGCCGGCAATGCTTTTTTGGCGAGCCGCATCACGATCAGAAATCCCGCCGCGCCCAGCAGGAATTCATAGATCGGCGTGGGATGGACGGGGATGGTGTCCGGGACCACGCCGTCCACCCCGTACTTCTCCACGATCTCCGGGAACGCGCTGAACGCGATCGATGGGGGATAGGTGCCGTTCGAATAGACCGAGGCCCAGGGGAGGTCGGTCGGCGTTCCGTAGTCCCCGTCGCCGGCGAAGTGACAGCCGATGCGCGCGATGCCGTATCCGAGCAGGAGGGCGGGGGAGGCGGAGTCGCAGACCTCCGCAAAAGGGATCTTCCGCTTCCTGGCATGGAGGTAGATCGCGAATGCCGCCAGGAAAAATCCCCCGTACCAGGTGAGGCCCCCCGGCGAGAAGAGAATGCCCGGGCTCCGCGAGAAGACGTCCAGGTTTTCCAGGACGTACAGGAGCTTCGAACCGATCACGCCGAAGACGATCGCCAGGAGGGTGATCGTGTTCCCCAGGCCGGCGTCATACCCGCGTCGTCGGAGTTCCTTCCCCACGACCCAGCTGGCGACGATGAAGCCGACGCCGAGCATCAGGCCGTAGCTGTAGACGGTGAAGGGGCCTATTTTAAAAAGTTCGGGATGCATGGAGGTACTGCTACCAGTCCTCGATGCGCGTGACGATCTCCGAGAAGCGGTTCTCCGGGATTGAGTCCACCTTCACCTCCGAGGCGCTCACGCGCACCGTGTACGTGTCGAATATCTTATTGTGCTTCGAGACCACGATTTCGTATTTCCCGTCGAAGTCGGTCCGTTCGTGCCGGAACTCGGCCGGGCCCATGGCGGGGAGCGTGAGCTCCGGCGCGCGGAGCCCCTGGATCAGGAGCGTGAGCGTGCGTCCGTCGAGCGTCGGCTGGACGACCAGTTCGTACCGGAAGTTGGTGAACTCGGTGACGGTCCGGAGCGCGATCAGCGTCACCTTCGCGCCGGTGCGCCGGTTGACGTGAGGGGTTACCAGGAGAATGTATTCCGCCGTCAGTACCGGCTTCACCCGCTTGCCGCGTTTCGCCAATCGATTTCCTGTCTGTTAAAGTGGATGACCGCCCCGGTCGATCTCTACCGCTGAGGCCAGGGAGTCGAGCCCGACCGGGACCTGGTTCCCCGTCGCCATTTCCTTCATGGTCCCCTTCCCGCCGGCGACTTCATTTTGTCCCACCACAATCACGAAGCGCGCCTGCTGGCGGTCGGCCTCGCGCATTTGTGATTTGAGGCTCCTCCCGAGGAAATCCGTTTCCACGGAGATGCCCCTGTCCCGCAATTGCATGAGGTTCGCGAAGGCCCATTTCCGCCCGGCGTCGTCGGCGGCTGCGATGAAAAGCGCCGGGGAGAGCGCGGGAGCGGCTTCGGCGGATTGCTTTTCCTTCACCATCAGGAGGCGTTCCATCCCGGCGGCGAACCCCACCGCGGGGGTCCGCTTCCCTCCGAGCTCCTCGGCGAGGAGGTCGTAGCGTCCGCCGCCGACCAGCGCGTCCTGCGACCCGAGGTCGGTGCTGGTGATTTCAAACGCCGTTTTCGTGTAGTAGTCGAGTCCCCTGACGATGGCGCCGTCGACCACGGCACTAATCCCGAAAAGCGGGAGCGTTTCCATCAGGCCCGCGAAGTGCGCCCGGCATTCGCCGCAGAGGTTGTCCTTCATGAAGGGCGCGCCCGCGGCGAGTTCCCCGTCGGAGTCGTTCTTGGAGTCGAGGATGCGAAGGGGGTTGGTCCCGAACCTGGCCCTGCTTTCCTCCGAGAGGGAGGCGAGCTTCGGCCTGAAAAAATCCTGGAGTTTCGTCTTGTAACCGGGGCGGCATTTCTCGCACCCTACAGAGTTGATGCGAACACGGTATTCCGTCACACCGGCCCCCCGGAGGACCGCCGTCGCGAGGGCGATGATCTCCGCGTCTATCTCGTAAGAGCTGCCGCCGATCGCCTCGGCGCCATACTGATGAAACTGACGCAGGCGCCCGGCCTGGGGCCTCTCCTGCCGGAACATCGGGCTGAGGTAATAAACCTTTACCAGGGGGGCGTTCCCGCCCATGTTATTCTGAATGTAGGCGCGCACCACGCCCGCCGTCATTTCCGGCTTGAGCGTCAGGCTCGTCCCCGAGCGGTCGGTGAACGTGTACATCTCCTTGCCGACGATGTCGGTGAGTTCGCCGATGCTGCGGGCGAAGAGGGCGGTCTCCTCGAAGACGGGGGTGCGGATTTCCCGGTAATTGAACCGGTGCATCACCGACCGGACGGTTTCCTCGGCCTTCTGCCAGAGAAAACTTTCGGGCGGCAGGATGTCCCGCGTGCCTTTGACGGATTTGAATTTCACAGTAGGGTCAGGGTGTTTCGGATGTTCCGCAAGTCCCGCATGCCGCCGACTTACATCTCGGCGTAGCTCGCCTCTTCCTGCCGGAAGGCCTCGAGAACCTCGGCGGAGGTATGTTTTTCCAGGAGCCTGTTCCGGAACTCTTCCTTGTGCATCAGTCTCGAGATGCGGCTCAGGAGCTTGATATGGGGGCCGACCAGGTTGTCCCTCCCGACCAGGAGGAACACCAGCCGGACCGGTTGTTCGTCGAGTGACTGGTAGTCGATCGGCTGCCTGGTGATGCCGAAGGCCGCCACGATCTCGGCTACCGCATCGGTCTTGCCGTGGGGGATGGCGAAGCCGTTGCCGACTCCGGTGGACATTTTCTTCTCGCGCTCGAAAATGGCTGAGCGCATCTTCGCGACGTCGAGCACCTTCGGCGATTTGCCGGCCAGGTCGACAAGGGCGTTGATGATGTCGTCCTTGGACTGGCCGTCGAGGTCGGTGACGACCATGCTCTCGTTCAGAATATCGCTGATTTTCATTGGAAGAAAGTGCTCAAAATGTATGCAAAAAAAGGCTGGCCTGCAACCGGCCGCGCGGCGGCCCGCCCCCCGTGCGCCGGTCGTTCCGGCGGCGGTTTACCGCATCGCCTGCTTCAGGTCCGTGATGATGTCCTCGACGTCCTCCAGCCCCACCGAAATCCGGACGAGCCCGTCGGTGATGCCGTTCGCCCTCCGCTCATCCGCCGGGATCGAGGCGTGCGTCATCGTCGCCGGGTGGCTGATGAGCGTCTCCACGCCGCCGAGGCTTTCCGCCAGCGCGCAGAGCTTCACGCGCTTCAGGAAACGCTTCGCCGCGGAGAGCGAACCGAGGTCGAACGCGATCATTCCGCCGTAGTTCAGCATCTGGTGATGCGCCAGCCGGTGCTGTGGATGCGACGCCAGCCCCGGATAATGGACGTGTTTCACCCGTTTCTGCCGGTCGAGCCATTTCGCCACGAGCATCGCGCTCTTGGCGTGCCGCTCCATCCGGACGGGGAGGGTCTTCGTCCCCCTCAGGCAGAGCCACGCGTCGAACGGGCTGAGGATGCCGCCGATCGCCTTCTGGAAGAACCGGAGCCGCTCGGCGATCTTTTCGGCGTTGGTGACGACCATCCCGCCCAGCATGTCGCTGTGGCCGTTGAGGTACTTCGTCAGGCTGTGGACCACGATGTCGATGCCGTACTCGAGCGGCCTCTGCAGGTAGGGGGTCGCGAAGGTGTTGTCGCAGACCGAGATCAGCCGGTGCTGGTGCGCGAGTTTCCCCACCGCCTGAAGGTCGGTGATCTCCATGGTCGGGTTCGTGGGGGTCTCGACGAAGACCATCCTGGTCGCGGGGGTGAGCGCCCCGGCGATCTGTTCGATTTTTGTTGTATCGACGAACGAGAAGCTCAGACCGAAGTCCTCCCAGATGAACTTGCCGATCCGGTAGGTCCCGCCGTAGACGTTCCTCGAGACGATCACGTGGTCGCCCGGCTTCAGGAGCCGGAAGATGGCGTCGATGGCGGCCATCCCCGAACCGAACGCCATGCCCTGCCTGCCGTTTTCGAGAGCGGCGATGTTCTGCTCGAGGGCGGTGCGCGTGGGGTTCGAGACGCGGGAATACTCATAGCCCTTGTTCTGGCCGATCCCCTGCTGGACATAGGTCGACGTGAGATAGACGGGCGTCATCACCGCGCCGCTCAACGGTTCCGGGATCTGTCCCGCGTGGATCGCTTTGGTCGAAAATTTCGATGTTTTCATTCCTGTTCTGCCTGGTGTCTGGTTGCGTTGAATTCCGCCCGATCCGGGACCCGTGCGCGCGCGGCGCGGGACCGGAATTTACCCGTTATCTCGCCATGTACTCGATGACGTCGTACCGGGTGAGGATCCCAATGATCTTCCTGTCCTCTTCAATGAGTACCGCCGCGTCCTTTGCCTTGAGGTAATCGATCGCGTGCTCCACCGGCGAGGCCGATCCGATGATGGGGTAGGCCGGCTTCATGATCGCCGAGACCTTCGCGTCGAGCGTTTTATTGTCGGCAAGGACGGCGGAGAGGAGGTCGTTGTCGGTGACCGTGCCGACCGACTTTCCCTTGTCGATGACCGGCAATTGAGAAATGTCGTGCTCGCGGAAGTAGGCCAGCGCCTCGCGCACCGACGTGGTGGGGGTGATCGCCACGAGCCGGCGGACGTTGACGGCCTTGTGCTCCAGCACGTACTTCACCGTGACGCGGTCCGGGACCAGGAACCCGTTCTCCTTCATCCAGTCGTCGTTGTAGATTTTGCTGAGATAGCGCTCGCCCGTGTCGGGGAGGAGGATCACCATCACCTCGTTGTCCTTCATCTTCTCCGCGTATTTCAGGCCGCCGGCGACCGCGGTCCCGCACGACCCGCCCGTGAAGAGTCCCTCTTCCCGGGTGAGGCGCCGGCACATCAGGAACGATTCCTTGTCGCTCGCGTCGACGATGTCGTCGATGACGTCGAAGTTGACCGTCCCGGGGATGAAATCCTGCCCGATCCCCTCGACCTTGTAGGTCTTCAGCTGGGAGGCGGGTTTCTTCGTGTAGAACCATTCCTTGAACATCGAGCCGACGGGGTCGATGCCCACGACTTTGATTTTCGGGTTCTTCTCCTTGAGGTACTTCCCGGTGCCGGAGATCGTGCCGCCGGTCCCGATGCCGCAGACGAAATAGTCGATCTGCCCGCCGGTCTGCTCCCAGATTTCGGGGCCGGTGGTCTTATAGTGCGCTTCGGGGTTGCGGGGGTTGTAATACTGGTTGGCGAGGATCGAATTGGGCGTTTCGCGCACGACCTTTTTCGCGACCTCGGTGTAGCTCTCGGGGGAATCGTGGGGGACGGCGGTCGGTGTGATGATCACCTCCGCGCCGAATGCCCTCAATAACCGTATCTTTTCGACGCTCATCTTATCGGGCATCGTAAAGACGCACTTGTAGCCCTTAATGGCCGCGGCGATGGCGAGCCCCATGCCGGTGTTCCCGGATGTGGCCTCGACGATGGTGCCGCCCGGCCTCAGGCGACCTTCGCGCTCGGCGTCCTCGATCATGTCGACGCCGATTCTATCCTTGACCGATCCTCCCGGGTTGAAGTACTCCACCTTGGCGAGGATGAGCCCGCGGTATCCCTTCGTGACTTTGTTCAGCCGGACGAGGGGAGTGTTCCCGAGGGTGCCGAGGAGGTTCTCGTGGAATTTGATTTTTTTAATGTCGGTCAGCATTGGATGTCCTTCTGTTGATGAGGCTCGCCGCGTATCCAGCGCCGAAGCCGTTGTCGATATTGACCACCGTCACCCCGCTCGCACACGAATTCAGCATGGCGAGGAGCGCCGTCACCCCGCCGAAGCTGGCGCCGTACCCTACCGATGTCGGCACCGCGATCACCGGCACGTCCACCAGCCCTCCGACGACGCTCGGCAGGGCGCCCTCCATCCCCGCCACGACCACGATCACGTTTGCCTTCAACAGCAAATCCGATTTCGAGAGAAGGCGGTGCAGGCCGGCCACTCCCACGTCGTAGAGCGTATCGACCGCATTGGCGCACATTCTCGCGGTGACGGCCGCCTCCTCGGCGACCGGCATGTCGGACGTTCCCGCCGAGACAACCAGTATCCGCTTCGACGGATCGCGGGGTTTTTTCGGTTCGTTCGCGGTGATGGTCCGGGCCGAATCGTTATAGACGGCCTTCGGGACTTTTTTCATGACGGCCCCGTAGTGTTCCACGCCCGCCCGCGTG
>DATDQD010000252.1:0-7961 GCA_035292425.1 Bacteroidota bacterium | reverse complement strand
AATCACACAGGAATGCAGACAAAAGGGCCCGGGAGCGTGCCTCCCGGGCCCGGTATAAAATGGACTTGCGTTCCCGGAGTTACTTCATCAGCAGGACCTTCCGCGAGGCCGTGAAGTCTCCGGCTTTCATCCTGACCACGTACATGCCGGTCGGGACGCTCATGCCCCCGGCATCCCGTCCGTCCCACGCGAGTGTGAGCGAACCCGCTGCGTGTGTCCCGGTCAGCAGCGTGGAGACAAGCCGGCCGAGAAGATCATACACCCCCACTTCCACGTCGGATTCGGTCGGGATGTCGACCTGCACATGCGTCACGGGGTTGAACGGGTTCGGATAATTCCGGCCGAGGGCGAATTCCGCCGGAAGGCCGGAAGCATCGCCTGAAAGCCTCAGGGAGAGGCCCGCGGAGGAAGCGGCATCCCTGAACACCAGCGATCCGGATCCCTCGATGGGCCGGGCGGAGGTACCGCTCCCGCCGCCGGCCAGGCGGAGTTTCCCGGGGCCCGCGGGAGGCGTGGTGATCTCCCAGCTCACGGTGATCGGGTACGCGGCGCCCTGGATCAGGATGGGATACTCTCCGATTCCACCGCCATCGTTGTCGGACCAGCTTTCGAGCATCCTCTGAGAGGCATAGCGGACGTCAAACCCCCCGGCTGGAGGCGGCGGAGGAAGTTCAAAGAATCCCGGGCCCCTCGTGAGGGCGGACGCTTCCACGAGGTAGAGCGATTGAGATCGCCCTGCCGCATCCTTCACGGAGATACGGTTGGCCGAGCGGAGCTCGACGGGGATTTCCGCCTGTTTCGGCGCGGCGGCGTTGGATGAGCTGAGATCGAGCGTTCCCGCGCCGCTGACTTTGACCCAGTAGCCGTGGCCGGCCTGGATCGCCGACGCGGTGTAATAACCGGACGCTCCGTAACCGAAGAATGACGAGGAAATCGTCGTCCCGGTGGGGACGATTTCCGAGGCGGGGACGAACCCGGACGGGCCGCCGATCAGGTTCCACTTGTCCTGGACGGGGGCGACGACGGAGCTGTCGAAGGTGCCCGGCGAGACGCCGACCGCGCCCGCGCCGTTGAACTTCAGCCAGTAACCCTTGCCCTTCTCGAGGGGATCGGCCACCACATAGCCGGCGCCATATTCATACGCGGGAGACACGGCGGTCGGGTAGAGGGACAATTTTGCGTAGATGGCATCGTCCGGCGTCATCGAAACAGCCACGATGTTCCAACCGTCCAACGCGACCGTGCCGATGTTCGGCGAGAGCCTCACGCACCAGTTGTCGCGCGGTTTTGTCTCGTAGGGGTAGGTATTCCGGTTCACGTAGATCCATCCCGGCCCGGGACCCGAGATTTCGTTCGAGTCCGCCTGCATGCCGACCAGGGCCAGGGAATCCAGGCCCGTCGTCCCGACGCTTTCGTACTGGTACTCGACGGTCCCGTCGCAGCGGTTCAGCACGACGCGGAAGGTGGTGATGTCGGGTATCGATCCCAGGTCGTCGAATGCTCCGATTGAATCCCACTGCACGATGAAAAGACAGGGATCGGCGTTGTCTCCGTGCAGGATTTTTCCGTACATCCCCGCGGTGTCCCCGATGATGAAATCGGCCCAGAAGGGCGCGATGAACATGCCTGGCATGTTGCCCGCGCCGGCGGTATCGCTCCTGCCCGATTTTTGAGCGAACGGGAAGTCCCACCCGGTCGTGGCGAAACCGTTGGAGTTCACGTCGAGCGTGTCAAGGGGAGATTTGCTCAGCGCGATCGCCCCGTTCACCCCGATCCATGCGTAGCGGAAGGTGTCGGAAAAGACGGTAAAATTCGCGCCCATGTCGTAGGGGCCGGACGTTCCGTCGTCTTTCGGCGCCGTGCCCGATCCGGAGTACGGCGGGGTGAAGAATGTCGCCGTATCGACGGGGGTTCCGGTCGAGGAAATGTCCTTGACCGCGCAGGCGGCCCCGGTGTCGGCGGAATACCACGCGGTGGAGAGCGAAACGATTTTATATTCGTTGGCGCCCGTGGAGTCGGTGAAACCGTTCGAATCGGCGGCCACGATCTTGTACGAGATCACGTCGTTCACCGATCCGCCGGGTATCGGGGCCTCCCAGATGTCCGTACCCAGGTAGGTCATCGGGATATCGGGCTGGACGACGTCGTTGAGGGCGTAGCGGATCGACGCATATTCGACCCCCGCGAATGCCTCGTCCTCCGGGTTGCAGTCGATAATAGTCGCCGACACCACCTGCGGACCCGTCGAGAGGGTGTTATTCACATCGGTGACGTCGCTGAAGGTGGGAGGGATGTTGGTGGTCACGGTCATCGAGTACCAGAAGAGGATGTTGAAATCACCCCTGGCGACCCATCCCGGGCACGTGAACCCGGGCTGGATCTCGACGATGTGTTCATAGAATTTCCAGTTATGCGTGGCCATCGGATCGGTCTCACCCATCGAGAGGAATCCCGTTGCGATCTCTTCCGCCTGCGGGACGTGGGGTCCGTAGATCCGGATCGTGATGAAGAAGGGGTCCCCGACATTGATTTCCGGCTCTCCCAGCACGCCGAGGTTATAGAAATTGACGGCATTCGCCTGTTCGACAACAGGCGCCCCGCCGAATCCCCAGATCTCGTCTCCCATGGGCGTGAACGACGGGATCGCCCCGGAGACGGTCGAGAACCACGTCGGATCGGTCGCATCTTCCGGGAAAGCCGCGACTCCGTTGTCGAGGTCGTTGGTGTTGACGAAGTATCCCCAGCAGAGCCGTCCGGGTACCGGATAACCGTCATTCCCGGGACCGTTTCCGGGGTAGATGTTCGATTGGAACAGTCGGAGCGTCACCGTCGAATCGAGAGAACCCACACCGGCCGCCCACCAGAAAACAGAGTCGATGGTCCCGCTCGCCGGGGCGACGTACCACATCGCCATGATATCCTGGTGGAACCCGATGTGGTTGGTATTGGGGTTCGGGTACAGATCCGCGCTAAAGCCGAAGGTAGCCTTGTCCGTGCAGACCATGGGCGAAGCTGCGTTCGTCCCCGTCATCGATCGTTTCAGAATCTCCGCAGCGCCCTGGTTCTTCCCGATCGGGATGGCGTCGCCGTAGGGCGAGACGAGGACCCTCTTCTGGCCGAAGGCGGCGGCCGCGAAGATAAGGAACAGTACGCACAATTTTTTCATGTGACACCTCTCAATGAAATGTTGGGACAGGGTGAAGCACAGGTACCTTAATTATCGCTTTTTTCAACAACATTGTCAATTTCCCCGAAAGGATTATTCGACGTTAAAAACTTTGGAATTTCGCGGTTATGGATGGAAGGCGGGGGGTGTAAAAAAAGCCCGGAGAACCCGGGCTTTTAAAGGAAAACGATGTACACATACCATACCCGGCAGAATCACCTCTCACGGTTTTTCAGTAGGGGAAAATTTTCTTCGCACGCATGCGTAACTTTTTCACGATACGTCGGGAGTACGGGCTGTACCTGTAGATGTCGCGGAGGAGTGCGGGGGCGTCGTTCCCGGCCCGGCTCATCAGGATCCTGAGGGAGTTGAAGGCGGGTGTCTCAAATGGGAAATGTCTTGTCAGACCGCAGGAGGCGGCCCACCGCCCAATCCATTGTGTCATGAAGAGCGTGGATGCGATTGTCCTGTCGTGCGTTCCGGGATCCGTTTCAATCGATTTCAGGCCGAGCTTTTTTATAATTGTGAGAAGTTTCCGGTGACAGCCGGAGGTGGTCCGTCCGCGGCATACGACCACAGCGTGTCCCCTGAGTCCCTGCCGGGCGCTGTCCGGGCCGAAGAGAGGATGGAGGCCGGAAAATGAGACGTTATCGGGGAGAAACTCATCCATCCATTCGAGCGGTTTCTCCTTCACGGCGCAAACGTCAGCCACGAATGACCCCGGCGCGACCCTGGATGAGTGTTGTTTGAGAAATCCCCGGAGGCGGTGGACGGGAATCGCGAGGAGGATGATGCTGAACCGCGGGATGTCAGCGTTTCCCACCCGGCGGATTCCCCGGCCGGGCCTGACATTTTTACGGGTTTCGAGGACATGGAGATCGAAATGCCTCCGCAATATTGAGGCCGCGTATTTTCCGAATCTCCCGTATCCAACGAGGAGGAGAGGTCTTTTTTTCATCCCTTCTGGATCTCCCTTGAATGGCGGAATATGCCGGCATAGATCGTCCGGATCAGAGTCTCGTCCAGCACCGTCCGGTCGATCAGGGCGATCCGGCGGGAGAGGATGGTTCTTTCCCGTGCAAGATCGTCAATCGGGGCGCCGGCCCGTTTCTTCATTTTTCCGATGAGCCGCACGAGGGCTTGCCGTTCATTGAGGAGGATCAGAAGCGAGTCATCCACCAGGTCGATTTCCCGGCGAAGAGAGGTCATGGACCGCGCCCGCCGGAGAAGCGCCTGCCGGAGCAGGTGGTCCGCCAGGACGACCGCGATCATCGATTCCACCACCGGCACGACCCTCGGGCAGATGCAGGGGTCGTGCCTCCCCGTCATGGAGATGCCGGCGCTCCTCCCGCGGAGATCGACTGTCCGCTGCCGTTTGCGGATCGAGGAAGGGGGTTTGACGGCGACACGGACGATGATATCTTCCCCATTGGAGATCCCCCCAAGGATGCCGCCGGAACGGTTGGTCCTCGTACGGATCCTCCCATCCTTTCCGGACGTGAAGAATGGGTCGTTATGTTCGCTCCCCTTCATCCTCGCGGCGCTGAACCCTGATCCGATTTCTATCCCCTTTATCGCAGGGATGGACATCAGGGCGCGGGCGAGATCGGCGTCGAGTTTGTCGAACACCGGGTCCCCCAGGCCCGGCGGACAACCTTTCACAACCGCCTCCACGATCCCCCCTGCCGAATCGCCCTCTTTCCTGAGCCGGCCGATGAGCTTCTCCATCGCCGCGGCCGCATCGGGGTCCGGACAGCGCATCGGATTTTTTTCTATTTCTGAGCGGATAACACGTTTTGCCCGGACTCCAGCCGCCTCCAGCGTGTAGGCGAAAATATCGATTCCCCTTTTCGAGAGGAGATGCCTGGCGAGCGCGCCGGCGGCGACGCGTCCGGCGGTTTCCCTCCCGGACGACCGCCCGCCGCCGCGGTAATCGTGGATGCCGTATTTCGCGAGGTACGTGTAGCCGGCGTGCCCGGGCCTGAAAAGATTCCGGACGGACTTATACGCGCCCGGATCCTTGTCGATGTTCCGGATGAGGAGGCAGATCGGGGTGCCGAGCGTCTTTCCCCTGAAAACGCCGCTCACGATTTCCACGCGGTCCGTTTCCCTGCGGGGTGAGGTGACCGAACTCTGCCCGGGACGGCGGCGGTCCAGTTCCTTCTGGATGTCGCGCTCCGATATCCTCATCTTCGGCCTGACCCCGTCGATCAGGACGCCCACCGCCTTCCCGTGGCTCTCACCGAAGGTGGCGATCCGGAAGAGCGTCCCGAGTGTGTTCCCTGCCATGGATGAATTCTCCGAATCAGTTGAATTTTTCAAGCTGGGCCCAGAACCCGGGGAACGATTTCGCGACGCAGCCGGGATTCAGGATCCGCATGCCGTCGGCTTTCAATCCGGCGACGGCGAAACTCATGGCGATGCGGTGGTCGTTGTATGTCTCGATTTCACATCCCCGCAGCCGTCCCGGGAGGATGTCGATACCCGCGGGAGCGACGGTGGCCGAAGCCCCGATCCTGTTCAGCTCGTTCGCAAGCGCCCGGAGGCGATCGGTCTCCTTGTGCCGGAGATGGGACACGTTCGTCACCGTCGTGGGGGTGGACGCGAACGCGGCGGTGACGGCAAGGGCCGGCACACTGTCGGGGAGGGCGTTCATGTCGGTCCGGACCCCGCGGAGAATCCCGCCGGTGATCACCAGTTCCCTGTCCCGAAAAACCACGGCGCATCCCATCTCCCGGAGGATCGTGAAGAAGGCGATGTCGCCCTGCAGGGTGTCGCGGCGGACACCCGGTATCGTGACGGTACAGCCCGTGATCGCGGCGGCCGCCCCGAAAAAGGTGGCCGAGGAAACGTCAGGCTCGACAGTATACTCCCGCGCAGCATATCGGCGGGGGTGTTCCAGGCGGTAGACAGCACCCACGTGTCCGCAGTCGACGCTGAAGTCCCGCATGACCGAGAGCGTCATCGCAATATAAGGCGCCGAGGTGAGAGTGCCGGCCACCACGATCTCCAGCGGCCCGGTGGAGTACGGTGCGACGAGCAAAAGCGCCGAGAGAAATTGGCTGCTCTCGGAGGCATCCAGTGAGACCCGGCCCCCCGCGAGATTTCCGCCCCTGACGGTGACCGGCGGACAACGGTCCGCGCACGAAGCGTCAGCGCCGGCGTCCCGCAGGGCCCGCACGAGGCCGAGCACCGGTCGCTTCAGCATCTCACCGTCGCCCGTCAGCGTCGTCGTCCCGGGCGCGAGCGCGGCGAGGGCCGAGAGGAACCGCATGCAGGTCCCCGCGTTGCCGACATCGATGGTGCGTTCTCCCCCGCGGAGGATCCCGCCGCCGCCGCGGACCGTGAGTGAGTGTCCTTCGTCGACGATCGCGATCCCGAACTTCCTCAACGCCTCGATCATCGTCAGGGAATCGGACGACCGGGAAGGGTTGCGGATGATGCTTTCCCCGTCCGCGAGCGACGCGGCGATGAGGGCCCTCTGCGTGTAGCTTTTGGAGGGGGGGAGCTCGATTTCGACCCATTCCCGCACCGCTCTCCGTATCGCCCGTGCTTCCATATCGGTCAGATGAGCTGAAGGAACAACTGCGACTGCAACCGGGCCTGGGCGGCGAAGATCTCGGCGCCGGTGATCACGCCGCGGCGGTGCCGGATGGCGTCCTGCACGAGAGACGTCCGGCCGGAGGGCGGATTCGCGAAATCACAGACGATGTCATAGTTCCCGAGCGTGGAGGCCGCGACGATCCTCTCCCGCCGCCGCGGACCCCCGCCGGGGTCCATTCCGACCGGCGTGGCATTCACGAGGATCTCCGCATGAAAGGAGCGCTGTTCGGAGAGGGGGATCCATCCGCATCCGAACCGGTTTGCAAGATCCCGCGCTTTCCGTGGATCGCGCCCCGCGACGGTGACCACAGCGCCGGAGAGCACGCCGGCGCCCGCGACCGTGCCTGCCGTGCCCCCGGTCCCGAGGACGAGCATCCGCCTGCCGGTGATGCGTGTCCGTTTGTTCAGAAGAGAGAGAAAGGCATGGAAATCCGTATTGAGGCCGGTGAGTCGTCCCGATTTCCGGACGACGGTGTTCACCGAGCCGGTGAGCAGGGAGGAGCCTTCGATGCGATCGAGGTGCCCCGCGATGGATTTCTTGAACGGCATCGTCACGCTCAGACCCGTGAACCGCTTTCCGAAAATCCTCATGAAGTCGCCGATATCGTCCGCGGGGAAATTCACGTAAACGGCGTTTTTCTTTTTTCGCGAAAACACCCCGTTGTGATATTGAATGCCGCGGCTGAACGACACCGGGTTGCCGAGCAGGCCGAAAATCTTCGTCCGGGAATTCAATCCGGGGACGCGGTACGGATCATCCATCTCCCCGAAGGAGGTCTGACCGGGCGCCGTGGGTTTTTCGCCGTCGAATGCCGCGTAGGTGATCGCGCCGCCCAGGGGACCCTGGAGTATCCTCGTGTACGCGCCGAATTCGCCCATCGAAATGGCGACGGCGGGCTGGCGGATCCTGCGGGCCTCGGCGAGGACAGCGAGGACCAGTTCTGTGTCGGCGAAGGAGCGCGCCAAGACGGCGATTTTCACGAAGGCCGGCCTGAGCGAGGCCATCGTCCGGAACCGCCCGACGAGGTCGACGGGAGTGCGCTTCGGATCGTGGAACGAGAGAATGATTTTTTCCCGTCCCGCGGCATCGAAGAGCTCCCTGAGGATTACCGGGCCGAGGGAAAACTCAGCGTCGATGTAATCGGCGCCCATCGAAAGCGCTTCCATGAGACGCGCTGCCGTATCCCGGGGC
>DATDQD010000251.1:0-13479 GCA_035292425.1 Bacteroidota bacterium | reverse complement strand
CGCGGTCGTCGTCGTGGTCGCGCTCGCGGTGGCCGGGTATATGAAATTCGGCGGCGCGGAAGAGAGGACCGGCAGACTCTCCATCGCCGTGGCCGATTTCCAGAACCGCACGCAGGAGCCGGAACTTGACGGTCTCTCCGGCATGCTCATCACGGCGATGGAACAGTCGAAGCGGCTCTCCGTAGTCACGCGTACCCATATGTTCGATATTCTCAAACAGATGGGGAAGGCCGATGTGGACAAGATCGACGAGTCGCTCGGAAAAGAAATATGCTCTAAGGCGGGCATCGGTGCGCTCGTTACCGCGTCGGTGCAGAAATTCGGCAAGCTTTACATCATCGACCTGAAGGTTCTCGATCCCTCGAAGAACGAATATCTTTTCACCGCGAAAGAGGAGGGCGAAGGGCAGGAGAGCATCCCGGGCATGCTCGATAAACTCTCAGAGAAGACACGCGCGGGTCTGAAGGAAAGGGCCGAGGAAATCAAAACGTCTGACGCCGGTCTCGCCGTGGTGACGACGAACAACATGGAGGCCTACCAGCACTACTTCAAGGGCGAGGAATACCTCAACAAGCTCGACATGGAAAAAGCGGAGGAGGAACTCGTTAAGGCGGTGTCACTCGACTCGATGTTCGCCCTGGCATGGTACCGGCTGACGTATGTCCTCGACTGGACCACCGTCCGGTCGGGGAAAAAGAACGACGCCCTCCCGAGGGCTCTCGCACTGATCGACCGTTTGCCGGACAAGGAAAGATATCTCCTCAGGGCGATCGCGGCGAGGGGAGATGCGGATTTCGCCGCGTCGGTGAAGATCCTGAAGGAAATGGAAACCCATTATCCCAATGACAAGGAGATGATGTATAACATCGGAGACTGGTCGTTCCACGATAACGATCTCGGGACAGCCGCCGAATACCTGAATAAATCGCTTGCCATCGACCCGACGCACGACAGGGCCCTCCAACACCTGACCTGGACGTACAGGGACGCCGGTCAGTATCTGAAGATGCTCGAGACCGCGGGGAAGTACGTCGAGGTGGCGAAATCCTCCGAAGCCTTCGAGCTTCTCGCTGCGGCCTTTTCGCTCACGGGAACACCGGACGAGGGGCTCGCCGAGTTCTCGAAGTTGCGAACGTCCTTTCCCGGGAACGGCAGTGTGGTGAGATCGATAGCCGTTTTTTACCAGCAGAAGGGGGACTACGACAGCGCGGAAGCGGGGCTGAAGCAATTCGTGGATTCGACGGGGAGACTGCGGAATTCTGCCGCCTACGGCCTCATCGATCTCTACAGCTTCGCCGGGCGGCATCGCAAGGTGATCGAAGTCGCCACCACTCAAATTGAACGCGCCGTCGCCGGGAAGGACACGGCCGCCGCCGTGAACCTGATGATGACGCTGGCATTCGCCGACCTCAACCTGACGGGATCGGCGAAGAGGGCGGGGGAACTCCTCAGTCGGACATATCAATACAATCTGCCCTCGTCGAATCTGGATTACTGGTTCGGTAAAACATGGCTCGAGATCCTGGTTGACCCGCGGAAGGACATTCACCCGGACATGCTTGGGAAAGTGTGGTCGCCGGTCTTCGTGAGCGCACTGGCGAGCACCCGTAACCAATGCGGGGAGGCCAAGGCCGCTGCTGACACGATCGTCAACGTTGTGCCCGCATTCGTGGAATTCCGACTGATGTATGTGCTTGCCGACTGTTATTACCGGGCCTCCAGGTACAACGACGCCCTGAGTGCCCTCAATCGGGCCCTGGTGGTCGCCGAAATGGCAACGACGCCCTGGTATCCGGGAGCGATCGTCCTGATGGGAAAAATCTACGAGGAGATGGGTAACAACAGGCAGGCCCTGGAGTCGTACCAAAAATTCCTGAAATTGTGGAAACAGGCCGACGCCGACCTGCCGATGCTTGTGGATGTGAAAAAAAGGGTGGCAAAACTCAAGGCGGTCTCTGCGAACTGATCCGAGCTTCCGTATGCTTCACGGCACTGATCCGCGGAATGAAGTTCATCACGGCACCGGCCGTCGTATCCCAGAATCTCACTTAAACAGACAATGATCGGCGAAACCATATCCAACTATAAAATCCTGGAAAAGCTCGGCGAAGGCGGGATGGGCGTGGTCTACAAGGCCGAGGACACGAAGCTCAAACGTCCGGTGGCACTGAAGTTCCTGCCCGCGCACCTCGCGGCTTCGGATGCCGACAAGGCCCGCTTCATCCAGGAGGCCCAATCCGCCAGCGCCCTGAACCATCCGAACGTTTGCACCATCCACGACATCCAGGAACACGACCGCCCCGACGGCTCAAAACAGATGTTCATCGTGATGGAGTTCGTGCAGGGGCAGACCCTGCGCGACCTGATGGGGGGTAAACGGGGGGCGGACACCGGCTCCGGAACGCGGACGCTCCTCCCGCTGAACCGGGCGACCGAGATCGGCATCCAGATCGCCGAAGGACTGGCCGCCGCCCACGAAAAGGGGATCGTGCACCGGGACATCAAGCCCGAAAATATCATGGTGCGCAAGGACGGCATCGCGCAGATCATGGACTTCGGGCTGGCCAAGCTTCGATCCTCGCAGGGAACACGCCTGACCCAGCAGGGGAGCACGGTCGGCACGGCAGGCTACATGTCCCCGGAACAGATCCAGGGCACCGACGCCGATCATCGTTCGGACGTGTTCTCGCTCGGCGTAGTGCTGTACGAACTTCTCACCGGAGAATTGCCGTTCAAGGGCGTGCACGAGACCGCTCTCCTATACGAGATCGTGAACGTGGATCCCCCGCCGATGACCACGGTCAACCCGGAGCTCAACCCGGAACTCGACAGGATCGTCTTCGAGTGCCTCCAGAAGGAACCCGACGAGCGCTTCCAGTCAGTCAAGGACATTTCGAAGGAGCTGAAGCGGTACAAGCGCGAATCGAGCCGGCAGAGGGCGACGCGCACGATGGCGACACGGCAGTTTCAGAGAGCGCCCGGCACAGACAGCACGACGCAGGGTGCCGCAGAGGTTCAGTCAGCTTCGGGCCGGGATGGCGGAGCGCAGTTGGAGAGTTCGGCCGGTGCAGGTAGGTCATGGAAACGCTTTCTCTGGCCCGGCGTCTCCCTCGTCCTCCTGATTGCGATTGTGTACCTCGCCTTCAACAGGCAGGGAGGGCAATCGGGCGGCGAAATACCGGTGATGCGGTTCCCGGTGACCCTCTCGGTGTCGTCGCCCCTCGTCCTCGGGGCGGCAACGCTTGCGATTGCACCGGACGGAAAAAATTTCGTCTATCTCGCAGGCGATGCGGCCAACCCGCAGCTCTTCCTGCGGCCGATGGATAAGCTCACCGCCACCCCGATGGCATCCACCGAGACGGCCTCCGACCCGTTCTTCTCCTCCGACGGCAAATGGGTGGGATTTTTTGCCGCCGGTAAACTGAAGAAAGTGTCGATCTTCGGTGGAGCTTCACAGGACATCTGCGAGGTCCCGGGATTCATGAGGGGCGGATGCTGGGGGACCGACGACGCCATTTTCTTCGGCCACCTCAATCGCGGGGTATTCCGTGTCGCCGCGGATGGGGGCACGCCGGTCGAGGTCACGACGCTCGACACCGCGCGCGGAGAAATCAGCCACAGGTTTCCGCAGTCCATTCCTGGCGGGAAATGGGTGATCTACACGGTGAAGTTCAATAACATCGCCACGTTCGACGATGCCGTGATCACGGCGGAAAACATCGAGACGCACGAACGCCGTGAACTGATCCGCGGGGGATCGTACGCCCGATACCTCTCCTCCGGGCACCTCATGTACGCGCGGGGTAATTCGCTGGTTGCGGTGCCGTTCGATGTCGGAAACCTGAGCGTGACGGGATCCCCCCTGCCGGTCGTCGACGGAGGGATGCTGAATCCGTTCTCGGGAACCGCGAATTTCGAGATTTCAAACAACGGCATACTTATCTACACGCCCCTCGGACCCGCCGGGACCAACAACGTCGCCGTTTCCTGGATGGACCGCCAGGGAAAGTTGTCCACCATCATCCGGGAGAACCGGCCTTTCGACAATCCCAGGATTTCACCCGACGGCAACAAGATTGCGCTCACGCTCCGTGCGGCTAATGACGATATCTGGGTGTACGATATTCAACGCGCCGCCCTGAGCCGGCTTACATTCGGCGGGGGCAACAGCGACCTGGCCACCTGGACCCCGGACGGGAAGACGGTCATTTTCGGTTCTGAACGGGGTCGCGGAGTGGGGCTGTTCAGGAGATCGTGGGACGGCAGCGGCGGCACGGCCGATCTCGGCGTCGATCATCCCCCGAGCGCCCTCACCGTCCCGGCGATCACCCCGGACGGAACGCGGCTCGTTTACGGCAGCGACGGGGATATCCTTGTGATGGAAACCGCGGGAGGAAAACCCTCAACCCCGGTCCTGCATTCGCCCGCATTCGAGGACGGCCCCCAGCTTTCACCGGACGGCCGGATACTCGCCTACTGGTCGAACGAGTCGGGGAAGAACGAAATTTATGCGGTCCCCTTCCCCGGTCTCGGCGGAAAGTGGCAGATATCCACCGGCGGATCGTCTTCGCCGCCGATCTGGAGCCGCCAGGGGAAGGAGCTCTTTTACACTGGACAGGGAAAGTTGATGAAAGTGGACGTGTCGTATGAGCCGGCCGTGCACTTCTCCGCACCGCGTCCGGTCTGCGACCTTCCAACGTCGATATTCCTCGTCTACGATATTTCCCCGGACGGCCGGCAGTTCCTCATCGGGCTTTCGGAATCGTCGAAGGTCCTGGCGACGGAGGTCAACGTCGTGGTGGGCTGGTTCGGCGAACTGAAACAGAAATTCCTTTCGGCGAAATAACACCCGCATCCATCAACGGCATGATCGGAACTACCATATCCCACTACTCCATTCTCGAGAAACTCGGCGAGGGCGGGATGGGCGTGGTGTACAAGGCCCGGGACACGAAGCTCGACCGGGACGTGGCGCTGAAGTTCCTGCCGGCCCACCTTGCCGCCTCCGATCAGGACAGGGCCCGGTTCATGCAGGAGGCGAAAGCGGCCGCCGCGCTCAACCACCCGAACGTCTGCTCTATTATTGACATCCAAGAATACGATGCGCCCGGCGGCGGCCCCGGTACAATAAAGCAGATGTTCATCGTGATGGAGTTCGTGGACGGTCAAACGCTTCGAAGCATCGCGGAGGCGTCCCGGCGGAGCGGGATTCCCCTGCCGCTGAAACGCGTGGTCGAAACCTGCATCCAGATCGCCGACGGACTCTCAGCGGCGCACGCGAAGGGGGTCGTTCACCGCGACATCAAGAGTGAGAATGTCATGGTGACTCCCGACGGCCGCGTCAAGATCATGGATTTCGGGCTGGCCAAAATCAGGGACTCGGCCAGACTGACGCGG
This sequence comes from Bacteroidota bacterium, assembly GCA_035292425.1. Lineage (GTDB taxonomy): Bacteria > Bacteroidota > Ignavibacteria > UBA10030 > SZUA-254 > SZUA-254. The sequence continues at coordinate 8,082 of DATDQD010000251.1, read as the reverse complement.
ACGGCGGCCACGGTCGGGACGCTTCCCTACATGGCGCCCGAGCAATTACAGGGCGGCGAGGCGAGCGCAATCTCGGATATGTTCTCATTCGGCGTCGTGCTCTACGAGACGCTGACCGGGCACCTCCCCTTCCAGGCCGAGCATGAGGCCGCGACGATGTACCGGATCATGAACGAAAGCCCCGACCCCGTCAGGAAATACCGATCGGACGTTCCGGGCAGCCTCTTCAATATTATCGAGAAGGCCCTCCGGAAAGATCCGCATGATCGGTTTCAAAATATGACCGAACTCCTTTCCATGCTTCGGGAATCGGCCGTCTCGGGAGCGTCTGCGGAGTCGCAGCCGACGCAATCGATCGCGGTCCTCGCGTTCGAGGATATGAGTTCTGAGAAGGATCAGGATTATTTTTGTGAGGGCCTCGCGGAGGAAGTCATCAATTCGCTGACACAGTTGAGAAAACTGCGCGTTTCATCCCGGACGTCCGCTTTCGCTTTCAAGGGGAAACAGACGGATGTCCGCGAGATCGGACGGAAGCTCAACGTCCAGCATGTCCTGGAGGGGAGCGTTCGGAAGGCGGGTAATCGCCTCCGCGTGACGGCGCAATTAATCACCGTGGAGGACGGCTACCATGTGTGGTCGGAGCGCTACGACAGAGAGTTAAAGGATGTCTTCGAAGTTCAGGACGACATTACCGCGAAGATCGTCCAGGCCCTCAGAGTGGTGCTGACCCCTCAGGAGCTGGGAGCTCTGGAAAAGGCGACCAGGGTGAACATCGAGGCCTACGAGTATTATCTGAAGGGGCGAAAATTGATGCATGAACAGATGAGGAAGAGTCATGCGCGTGCCATCCAGATGTTCGAACAGGCAACAAATGTCGAACCTCGCTATGCCCTCGCCTATGCGGGGATGGCGGACTGTTATTCGTTCCTCTACCAGTACTGGGAGAGTACGGACGCAAATCGCGCGTATGCCGAGAAGGCGAGCAGTCGCGCCCTCGATCTGGATCCTGATCTTTCCGAGGCCCATCTCTCCCATGGCTATGCCATGTCTCTCAGCAAGCGATTCGCGGATGCCGAGAAGGAATTTGAGATAGCTCTCAGGCTGAATCCCCGGCTGTTTGAAGCGTACTACTATTACGCCCGGACCTGTTTTCTCCAGGGAAAATTCGAGCAGGCCGCGAAATTGTATGAAGAAGCGAGTGCGATAAATCCGGAAGATTATCAGGCCAAATTCCTGTTGAGATCCGTCTATCGGGCGCTCAACCAGCCTGAGAAAGTGACAGAGACATTGAGGGAAGGGCTACGCCGGGCCGAGCGCCACCTCGAGTTGCATCCGGACGATCTGCGGGCTCTGTATCTGGGAGCAGGAGCTCTTGTCGGACTGGGCCAGCGCGACCGGGGGTTCGAGTGGGCGAATCGGGTATTGGCAATAGCGCCGGATGATCCCGGAGCGCTCTATAATATCGCCTGTTTGTATTCGCTCGCAGGAGATAACGAAAAGGCGATTGAAACTCTGGAGAAATCGCTGGCATCGGGTTTCGCCCAAAAAGAGTGGATCGAGCATGACACCGATCTCGGCCCGATCCGCAGTCATCCGAGGTATAACGCATTACTCAAATCTATGAAATGAGATGTATTCCAACCCCTCATCTCCAACACTAGATTTATTTACACAATGATCGGACAGACAATATCGCACTACCAGGTCCTCGAAAAACTCGGCGAAGGGGGGATGGGCGTCGTCTACAAGGCCCGCGACACGAAGCTCGACCGCGACGTCGCGCTGAAATTTCTCCCCGCGCACCTGGCGGAGTCCGAAAAGGACAAGGCCCGCTTCATCCAGGAGGCGAAGGCCGCCGCGACGCTCAACCACCCGAACATCTGCACCATCCACGACATCGGCGAGGAGCCGGATCCCGGGGGGAAGGGACCGCAAATGTTCATCGTGATGGAATACGTGCAGGGCCAGACGCTCCAGGAACGGAAGGAGTCGCTGACGCTCAGGCAGGCCATCGACATCGGGATTCAGGTGGCCGACGGGCTCGCGGCCGCGCACGAGAAAGGCATCGTCCACCGCGACATCAAGCCCGAGAACATCATGCTGCGCAAGGACGGCATCGCGCAGATCATGGATTTCGGGCTGGCCAGGGTGCGCAGTTCGCGCGCGACGCGGCTCACGAAGGAGGGGAGCACCGTCGGAACAGCTGGGTATATGTCGCCGGAACAGGTGCAGGGGCAGGACACGGACCACCGGTCGGATATTTTCTCCCTCGGCGTCCTGCTCTACGAAATGTTCACCGGGAGAATGCCCTTCCAGGGGGTCCACGAGACCGCGATCCTGTATGAGGTGGTCAACGTCGATCCGGCGCCCCCGTCAACCTTGAAACCGAACCTCGACCCCGAAATCGACCGCATCATCCTGGAATGTCTGCAGAAGGAACCCGACGAGAGGTACAACGCCGTAAAAGACGTGGCGAAGGACCTGAAGCGGTTTAAGAGGGAGTCGAGCAGGGAGAGGACGAGCAGGGTGACGTCGGTGAACCGCGACGCGCTCCGGCCGGGAATAAAAGTCACGGGGGCGTCGGGAGGGGTCGATGCCGATGGCAAACGCGGGAGAGGATTCCTGTGGCCCGCGATCGCGATCGTATCGCTGGTCGCCGCCGCGGTGCTGATGTACCTCTACGTCGACGGCCGTAACGCCCCGACCGGCGAGGTGTTAAAATTCACCCTCTCCATGAAAGCCGGTCAGAACCTGGCCAGGGGCACGGTCGCGCTCGACATTTCCTCCGACGGGCGGGACGTCGCCCTCATCATGAATGACGTGAGCCAGGCGAACAGGATGATTTATATCCGGCATATTGATGACCTGACGGAACGCCCGGTCCCGGGGACGGAACAAGCGTCGGACGTCCGGGTTTCACCCGACGGGGAGTGGCTCGCATTTTCGGGCAACGGAAAGTTGAAGAAAATTCCCGCCAGGGGAGGGTCGGCGATCGAACTGGCGACCGTCCAGGCCACCCGGGGCATCGACTGGGGGGACAATAACCGGATCGTATACTCGCCGAATCCCGGGAGTCCCATCTACATGGTCTCCGCCGATGGCGGGGACCCCGCGGCCGTCACCGTGCTCGATTCCGCGAACGGCGAGGCGAGCCACCGGATGCCTGTACTCCTTCCGGGCGGCGATGCCATCCTCTATACCATCAAGACAAAATACATCTCCAGTTTCAGCGAGGCGAAGATCGCCGTTCAGCGCCTCGATTCGAAGGGAAAAAAGATCCTGATCGAGGGGGGAACGTTCGCAAAATACCTGAACAGCGGACACCTTCTCTACGGACAGGGCCCGTCGTTATTTCTCGTGCCATTCGATCCCGGGACGCTGGAATTGACCGGACCGGCGCAGATGGTCCTGGACAGCGCGGGGATGCTCAACGAAGCTTTTGGATTTTATACCGCGGCGGTGTCCCACAACGGAACGCTGGTGCATGCCGAAGGAGGACCGCTGCCGGTCTTGAACAATTATCTCACGGTGTTCGATAGGGCCGGCCGCGTCGTTCCCTTCGTCGAGATCCGCGGGGCCTACGGTCCGTTCTCGATTTCCCATGACAGGAAACGGGTGGCCATCCAGCTCTTCGCGGCGAACGACGACATCTGGGTGCACGATGTCGAGCGGCAGCTTCCTTCGCGGTTTACGTTCGCCGGCGGGAACAACTGGTATCCTCTCTGGATCCCCGACGGGAGGGGAATCATCTTCTCCGCCGAGCGGGACGGCCCGCCGAATCTCGTCGTCAGACCGGCCGATGGGAGCGGGACGGAAAAACAACTCGCCCATTCCCCCCACCTGCAATGGCCCAGGTCGATTTCACCTGACGGGAAGATCCTCCTCTACGAACAGGGGAACGTTGAGGGGAATGTCGACCTGTGGACCCTGCCGCTGGACGGCGGTCAGCCCCCCCGGCCCGTCCTGGAATCCCGCTTCAGTGAACGAATGGGAGCGATCTCACCCGACGGGCGATGGATGGCGTATACATCGGATGAATCGGAGAAGACGGAAGTGTATGTAAGGCCGTTCCCGTCCGGAGACGGCAAGTGGCGTATCTCGACCTCCGGCGGGTCCTTTCCGTTCTGGACGAAAGGCGGCGGGGAGATCATCTACCTCTCGAACGAATGGGACGTCAGAAGCGTCCCGATCGACTACGGCGCCGGTTTCCGGCCGGGGGCGGGAATCACACTGTTCCGCCTGCCGACGGTCCCCATCCATGCCGATGTTTCGACCGACGGTGAACGGATCACCGTTTCGTCCTTCGGCGAATCCGCCGCCATCGACAGGCTCGTGGTGGTGGTGAACTGGTTCGAAGAGTTGAAACGGCGCCGGGGCCGGGAAAAATCGAATTAACGGAATCCGGCAATAATCGGTTCGACGATTTCAAACGGTGTTTAAAATAATAGGGCTGGCCCGATGATCGGTCAAACAGTTTCTCACTATTCCATCCTCGAAAAACTCGGCGAAGGCGGGATGGGCGTCGTCTACAAGGCCCGCGACACCGACCTCGACCGGGACGTCGCGCTGAAATTCCTCTCGCCGCAGCTCGCGGCGTCGGAGGCGGACAAGGCGCGCTTCATGCAGGAGGCGAGGGCGGCAGCGGCGCTGGACCATCCGAACATCTGTACGATTTTCGGGATAGAAGAGTTCAACCCCGGGTCGGGTCAGGGTTCTCCATCAGGCCCCGCATCGCAGGGCGCAGGCGGTCCGCAGCTCTTCTTCGCGATGTCGTTCGTGGACGGGACGACGTTGCGGGAGAAAATCCCGACGCTATCAGCAAAGCAGGCGATCGACATCGCCATACAGATCGCCGACGGACTCTCCGCCGCGCACGAAAAGGGCGTCGTTCACCGCGACATCAAGCCCGAGAACATCATGCTCCGGAAGGACGGCATCGTCCAGGTGATGGACTTCGGGTTGGCGCGGCTGCGCGAGAGTTCGAGCAAAATCAACCGGCTGACGATGGCCGGGAGCACCGTCGGGACGGCGGGCTACATGTCCCCCGAGCAGGTGCAGGGCCAGGACGCCGACCACCGGTCCGACATCTTCTCCCTCGGAGTGGTCCTCTACGAACTCCTGACGGGACAGCTTCCGTTCAAGGGCGTCCACCAGACCGCGCTCGCCTACGAGATCGTCAACGTCGACCCGCCGCCGGTGTCGTCGATAAAATCAGAAATCGATCCGGCGCTCGACGCGCTCGTGTTCGAGTGCCTCGCGAAGGAGCCGTCCGAACGGTTCCAGTCGGTTGCGGAACTCTCCAAGGAACTGCGCCGGTACAAGCGCGAGTCGGGCAGGTCGAGGGTGAGCACGGTCTCCCGTGTGCAGACCGGGGCCGTCAGCACCGCTGTGCAGGCCGGTACGGGCGGCGGGAACGCGACCGTCCCGGCAGACGCCGCCTCCGGCACGATGTCCCGCGGCATCGGCAGAGAACGGCTCGCCTGGGCGGGGGCGCTTGTCATCACCCTCGCGGTCGTGGTCTACGGTCTGTTGAGCCGCACGGAGAATGTCGGTTCGAAGGGTCTCTCCGTCAGATTCACCATTCCTCCCCCAGAGCAGACGGTCATCAACCAGTCGGCGATTTCACCCGACGGGAAGACGGTGGTCTTCACTGCTACCGGCAAGGGGAAAACCACCCTCTGGACGCGACCCCTGAAGGCCCTGGAGGCGCAGAGCCTGCCCGGCACTGAAAACGCCACTTTCCCGTTCTGGTCTCCCGACAGCAGGCAGATAGGCTTTTTCGCCGACGGCAAGATGAAGAAAATCGACCTCACCGGAGGTCTTCCGGTTGAGATTTGCGACGCGCCGAACGGACTGGGCGGGGCCTGGAACGCCAGGGGAGACATCCTCTTCGCTCCCGGGACTCCCGGCGGCCTGTTCCGGGTATCATCCGGCGGCGGCATCGCCAGGCCTGTCACCCGACTCGATTCATCGAAGAACGAATCCTCCCACCGGTGGCCATCATTCCTTCCCGACGGCAACCGGTTCCTCTTCACGAGCCTCAGGGTCTACGATGAAGACGCGATCACATACTTTTCGTCACTGGACGACACGGCAAGACCGGCGGTGATGACGTCGGATGTCAACACCGTTTTCGCCGCCCCCTCGCATATTCTCTTCCTCACCAACCGGACATTGATGGCGCAGGGGTTCGATCCCGGTTCGGGAAAGGTTGCGGGAGACCCGTTTCCCGTCACGGTCGACGTGGGCTCGGTCCCGCTCCTCGGTGTGGGCGATTTTTCCTACTCGGCGGCCGGGATCCTGACCACGGGGAGCGGAAGGTCCGTCAACCGGCAATACGCCTGGTTCGACCGGAGCGGAAAAAACCTCGGGCCTGCCTGCCCTCCCGGCAATTACTTCGACATCGCCCTTTCGCCTTCGGAGACGCAGGCCGCGGTTCAACGGAGCGATATCCAGACCGGGAACTCGGACATCTGGACAATCGACCTCCGGAGGAACCTTATCACGCGCTTCACCTTCGACCCGGCGGTGGAAGACGATCCGATCTGGTCTGCGGACGGAAACTACATCTATTTCTCCAACGCCAGGGGGGGAACGTATAACATCTACCGGAAGATCGCGAACGGCGTCGGGTCGGCCGAGATGGCCACACGGCCGGGGATGCCGCAGAGGCCGCGACATGCCTCCGCCGACGGACGATATCTGTTATTTGAAGTCACCAACCCCGAGACTCACAGCGACATCTGGGTCCTGCCATCCGACACGACCGTAAAACCCTTTCCCTATTTTGCAAGCGAATTCGATGAGACATTCGCCCAATTCTCCCCGGACGGCAGATGGATCGCATACGCTTCGAACGAATCGGGGAGGAGCGATGTGTATGTCCAGAGCTTTCCGAGGGCGGGCGGGCGGTGGCAGGTTTCGGTCGACGGCGGTTCCCAGCCGCGATGGCGCGGCGACGGCGGTGAATTGTATTACATTGCCCCCGACCTGAAGCTCATGGCGGTCGAAATCCGGCCAGGCGCGAGTTTCGATTACGGTTTGGCGAAGCCCCTTTTCCAGACGCGCATCGACAGCTACACCGCCCCGAACAGATACGGGGTCGTCGAAAATGGAAAGAAATTCCTGTTGAATATCCCGGTCGACGAGCAGATCGCGAGCCCGATCACCGTGAACATGCATCCGTTCGAGGACTGAAGCGAAACCCCCCTTTTTGGGCGAAATTACCAATTGACAATGATGTCGTCATTTATTATCTTAAATGACGAATCAGTCGTCATTTGGTGATATGACCGACACCCCTTACATAGTGCGATTCCTATCGGTCGAAGACCTGCTCCGGGAGAAGTCCCATTTCCTCCTTGGCCCAAGGCAGACCGGTAAGACGTCCCTTGTCACCCGTACGCTGCACAATGTCCGCGTTTTCGATCTCCTCGATTCGTCTGTTTTCCTCGACCTGAGCCGGGATCCGGGACGGCTCGAGTCCGAGCTTACTCCCGCCGACCGATATATCGTGATCGACGAGATTCAGCGGCTTCCGTCACTGCTCCACGAGGTCCACCGGCTTATCGAAAAAAGGAAAATCCGGTTCCTGCTGACAAGATCGAGCGCGCGCAAACTACGCCGGGGCGGGGTCAACCTCCTCGGCGGACGCGCGAGGGAAAAATACCTGTATCCCTTCACGCGGGGGGAACTCGGAAAACATTTTTCCCTCGAGAAGGCGTTGTCCTCCGGCCTGCTCCCTCCGATCTATTTTTCCTCCTCAGCCCGCACAGACCTGGATGCCTATGCCGGACTTTATCTCCGGGAGGAAATCGTTGCAGAGGCCGCGACCAGGAACGTACCCGCATTCAGCCGGTTCCTGAAGATCGCCGCGCAATGCAACGGCACGATCGTGAATTACACCAACATCGGGAACGATGCACAGGTCCCCCGAACCACGGTGTATGAATATTTCGAGATCCTGAAAGACACTCTCATCATCCACGAACTGCAAGCGTGGAAAAAATCGAAGAAGCGGAAGCCGCTCGTCTCCTCGAAATACTACTTCTTCGATGTCGGCGTCGTTTCATCTCTGCAGGG
>DATDQD010000250.1:0-4750 GCA_035292425.1 Bacteroidota bacterium | reverse complement strand
CAGTTCTTCCGGGATTTCGTGGGGCAGAAAAAAATCGTCGAGAACCTGAACGTTTTCATCACCGCCGCCAGGCAGCGCGGCGACACGCTCGACCATGTCCTTCTCACCGGTCCCCCCGGGCTCGGCAAGACGACGCTCGCCTTCGTCATCGCCAACGAGATGGGGGTGCAGTTGAAACTCACCTCCGGCCCCGCCCTCGACAAGCCCTACAACCTCGCCGGCATCCTGACGAACCTGAACGAGGGAGACGTCCTGTTCATCGACGAAATTCACCGGATGAACGCCCTGGTGGAGGAGTACCTCTACTCCGCGATGGAAGACTTCAGGATCGACATCGTGATCGACAGCGGGCCCAACGCCAGGAGCGTCCAGCTCACCGTCCCCCGTTTCACCCTCGTGGGGGCGACCACACGCGCCGGCCTCCTGTCGTCGCCGCTCAGGTCGAGATTCGGCGTAACCAACAGGCTCGACTACTACCCGGCATCGGACCTCGAGCGCATCCTCGACCGTTCAGCGAAAATCCTGGACGAGCAAGCCGACCCCGAAGGTTGTTCCGTGATCGCCAGGCGCTCCCGTGGAACCCCCCGGATCGCCAACCGCCTCCTGAGGCGGTGCCGGGACTTCGCGCAGGCCGACGAATTGCTCAGGCATTCCCGCGGCCGGATCACGGCCGAGGTCGCGGAATACGCCCTGAAGAAACTCGAGGTGGACGAGCACGGGCTCGACGAGATGGACAAGAGGATCCTGCTCACGATCACGCAGAAATACCGCGGCGGACCCGTGGGGCTCGGCACCATCGCGGTCGCGGTGGGCGAGGAGCCGGGGACGCTGGAGGAGGTGTACGAACCGTACCTCATCCAGGAGGGATTCCTGAAGAGGACACCGAGGGGACGCGAGGTCACCGACCTCGTCTACCGGCATTTCGGCATCGAACGCCCGAAGATGCAAAGGGCCCAGGAACAGCTCGATCTGCTGCCGTGAACGACTACAGGGTCAAACGCACGATCCTCGGGCAGCTCCCGTACGGCTCCGATCTCTACGATGAACTCACCGCGATCGTCCGCCGGGAAAACATCCGGATCGGCCGCGTGCAGGCGCTCGGCGCCACCACGCACGCCCGCGTGGCCTATTACGATCAGGACACCAAAACGTACAACCCGATCGACTTCCCCGGGGGCATGGAGATCCTGAACGTCCATGGTAATATAAGCCTGCGCGACGGGCAGCCGTTCGTGCACGTCCACATCCTCCTCGGCGACGCGGAGGGAAAAATTTTCGGGGGTCATGTCCTTCCCGGGACGAAACTCTTCGCCTGCGAACTGTTCATCGACGAACTGGAGGGCCCGCCGCTGGAGCGGAAGCAGGAACCGAAGACGGGACTCCACTTATGGATGACGGGTCTCCCGAGCTAGCGGGCCCCCCCTCACTCCGCCCACGCCCCGGGGCACGCCCCGGCGCTCAATGCGCCGCGACGTTCAATCGTCCGCGGCTTCCGATCCTTCTGTTGTTGGGTCTGTCCCTCTCCCTTCCCCTCCGTGCCCAGCCCGACTCGTTGACGGCGGATGTCCCCGCGGCGCCCATTGAAGACCCGGCCCGCAACCGTCTCCTCTGGATGTCCACCGGCAGGGTGATGCCGGCTGGAACATTTTCGGTCGGCGTCTTCGAGCTGGTCATCATCCAGGGCGGGTACGGCATCGCCGATGTCGCGCAGATCAACGCCACCGGGACGATCGGGTATTGGTCGATCGGCTCGAAGTTCCAGATCCTTCCTCCCTTCGGGTTGTTCCAGGGGCTCGCATTCGGCGCCGATGCCGGATTCACACGGGAATCCGACCGATTTCTCCTTCCGAGGGGCGGTCTCTATGCGCTGAACCTCTCGGCCTCCGCCGGGAACGAGGATGTGACAGTCCATCTGAACGCGATGCGGGTCTACCCCTCCGAGCACCGTGACAGACCCACCACCTATCTCCAGGCGGGTTGTTCGGTTCCTCTTCACCGGACACCCTCCGAGATGACGACGCTCCTCGGTGAAATCTGGATGGTCGAATACAGGTACCCATCCGCACATTTCGATCCCGCCATCATTCCCGCAGGCATCCGGCATTCGACCGGGAAGTTCACGTTCGAGATCGCGGTCATGATTCGCCCGGCTATTTTCACCGACGGGCGCTCCGCCAATCCCATCATTCCTCTCCCCTATCTCGGTTTTCAGTGGTTCATCTGACGGGAGGCCCGGCCTGAGTCCGTCCGTCACACAGGGCCGGAAACTTCCCCGGCGCTTTTACGCGCGTGACACGCTCAAGGTCGCCAGGGAACTGCTGGGGGCCATCATTGTACGGGAGATCGGCGGGACGCGTCTCGCGGCACGGATCGTGGAGGTCGAAGCCTATCCGGGCAGGGGAGACCCCGCAAGCCATTCCTATCGCGGACCGACCCGTCGCAACGCGGTCATGTTCGGGAAGGGAGGACACCTGTACGTTTATTTCACGTATGGAATGCACTTCTGCGCCAATGTTGTCACCGGGGAAAAGGGGGAAGGGTGCGCCGTCCTCATCCGGGCGGTGGAGCCGGTCACGGGAGCGGCGCGGATGATCCGAAACCGGAAACTGGGCACCGCACCGGTGATCCCCCGGCTCCTGACGGGCGGACCGGCCATGGTCTGCCAGGCGCTCGGACTCACGAGTCGGAACAACGGCATGGGCCTCACCGGCACGAAGCTGTATCTCACCCGCGGCGAGCCGGTCCCCGATACCGGCGTCGTCAGGACGACACGAATCGGGATCTCATCGGCGAAGACGAGGAAATGGCGCTTTTATGTACGCGGCAACCCTTTCGTAAGCAAAAAATGACGAGAAGACTTTCAGCCCCCCCTGGTGACGCCGGATACTCCTTCGATATATTTCAAATATTCTTTATATTCAACAAACGTCCTGCCATTCCCCCGCTTGATGCGTGAATAAAATCATCTTCCTCGTTCTCGCCTGCGCCCTGACGGCGCCGGCGCAGCAGCGCATACTCGTTTCCCCCGACGGCGACGCCCGCCCCCTCACCGGTCGCGATAACGTGTCCGGCATCGTCCGGGCCGAGGCGGCGAGGATCTTCTCGGCCGCGTGCAGCGACAAGGGTACATTCGGATATTCCCTCGACCTCTATCCCGGCGCGAACATTCCGTTCGAGGCGTTCCACAAGGACATCATGGCCGTGTGGTATCTCGCGCCCGCCAACGGGACCATCGATACCGTCTTCATCTATAACCTCGACGTCGGAACCCAGGATTCGACCGTCACCGTACGGCTGTTCAATTCGAACATTTATCCGGGAAGCGGCCCGGGGTACGACGGGTATCCGAAACCCGGCAAACTCTGCTGGGGATACTACCTGAGCACGAACGACGACGACAACGGGCTCTCGCCTTTTCCCGAAGACGCGACGGACACGACATGGCACTCCACCGTTCCCGGCGGCCTCCCCTCCTTCTCACCGATGGGGACCGAGATCTGGGGTTTCGGGGGATACCCGAAGGTGATGAGCGCCTTTACGACGAACTTCATCGCGATGGCCGTTCTCGCCACGGCGAACGTCACGGCCGGTCAGCCGTTCTTCATCACCATCAAGATGTACGGCCCCCACGTCGAACAGGCGCAGGACCACCGCACCGGGTACCTCGCGGTATCGGAGCCGGACTCCCTCCAGACGCATGACTGGAAGTTCTACGAGCACATCTACCAGGGTCCGGGTTTCACCTGCCCGGGGTGGGTGGCCAGGGGCGATTTCAATTTCCTGATCTGGTATTCGATGACCGTCACGACGAACCTCCCCCCGGCCTTCAGCGGCGTGACCCGGCTCGGCAATACCTTTTCGAAGGACGACCAGCCGGTCCAGGCGACCATCCTCGATTGCGACGCGGCGAATCCCCTGCGCGCGGGCGTTGAGCAGGCCTTCATCCGGTACAGCGTCAACGATGCCCCGCAGCCCGACATCCCACTGACATTTCTGGGCGGGGACACATGGGAGGGGATGATCCCGGGAGGGTCCGTCAACGACAGGATCAGCTACAGGCTGGTCGCCTCCGATTCCACCGGCTTCGCCGATTCGACCGGGGTGACCGGGTACCGGGTCGTGAGCCTCGCCAACGGATGGTATTCCGCCGATACGGGCGCGACCTGCGCCGACCTGAACATCCGCCTGACCGGGACGACCATCCCCCCTTCGGCGTTCTTCGTACCGTCTTTCACGGGGTCGGGAACTCTCCCCGGAGACGACGGCACGGCGGGACCCTTCGACATGGGGCGGAACTTCACGGTGTTCGGAGACACGTTCAGGTACGCATGGATCGGGGTCAACGGGGGCATCGCGCTGAGCAAATCCGCGGCGGAGACTCTCGACGTCAACTCGAACGGCTTCGCCAGCCGGTTATGGGATTTCCCGTCCGCGCAGAAAGCCGGGAGGGAAGACACCGCCGGCGCCTACTCGATGCCGGGAATGTTCATCGCCCCCTTCTGGGCGGACATGATCGTCGGAGACAGCGCGGCGGACTACGGAAGGATCGTGTACGGGAACAACGGCGACACATGCCTGTTCATCGTCGAGTGGGATTCGCTCGGGTCGTTCGACGAAGGCGAACCGATCGCGGACGCGACCATGTTCAGGGTGGCGCTCGACCGCTGCACCGGCACGGTGGATTTTCAATACGTCGATGTGGGAACCCTGGGGCTCGAAACGGCGGCGCTGGTCGGCATGCAGGCCGACT
>DATDQD010000249.1:0-6330 GCA_035292425.1 Bacteroidota bacterium | reverse complement strand
GGGACGGCCGCGCGCGCGCGGACGACCTTCCCGGGAAAATACACCGCCCCCCCGACCACCACCTTCGCGACCCTCCTCGAGTCCTTCCACTGCAGGGAGAGGACAAGGAGCGCGAGCACGGCCCCGCCGATCCCCCCCAGGAACCAGAGGTACGACGGGCGCGTCTTCGCCTTTTTCGGCGCGGGCCGGTTGTCGACTTCTTCGTTCACGCGTAGATCTCCTCGTAAATGTTTTCCCCGAAGCCCACGAGCCTGATCTCGAGCTCCATGCTGATTCCCGTCCGCTTCATCACCGTCGCGTGGGCCAGCTCCAGCAGTTCCACCACGTCGCGCGCCTTCGCGCCGCCGTGGTTCACGATGAAGTTCGCGTGGAGCGCCGAGATTCCCGCTCCCCCGCGCTTCGTCCCCTTCAGGCCCGCCTCGTCGATCAGTTTCGCGGCGTGGTTGCCGGGGGGGTTCTTGAACATGGATCCGGAGTTCGGCATGTTCACGGGCTGCGCCCGGTTGCGCCTGATCAGCAGGTCGCGGCGGACCCGCATCAGTTCGGCCCTGTCCCCGGCCGGGAGCCTGAACCTCGCCCCGAGCACCACGGCCCCCTCGAGGGACGCATGCCTGTAGCTGAACCCGATCTGTTCCTTCGGGATGCGCGCCGGCCTGGCGTTCCTCATGACCTCCACGTCTACGAGGTAGTTCGATATTTCGCCGCCGTAGGCGCCCGCGTTCATGACCACCCCGCCGCCGAGCGTGCCGGGGATCCCCGCGAGCATCTCGACGCCGCTCAGGCCCTGCTGCACGCAGAAGTCGACGAACCTGGCCATCGGGATTCCCGCCCCGGCGTTCACCATGCCGGCGTCCATCGCGACGGAGTTCAGGCCCGGTTCGAGGTGCACGACGATTCCGCGGATCCCCTCATCGCTCACGAGCAGGTTCGATCCCTTCCCGATCACCGTGAAGGGGATGCCGCCTTCCTGGAAATGAGACAGCAGGCGCAGGGCGTCCTCGCGGTCCGCGGGTTCCAGGAGGAAGTCGGCCGGTCCGCCGATCCGGACGGACGTGTACCGGCTCATCGGCTCGTTGAGCGCGATCCGTCCCTTCAGGATCTTCTGTATGTCCTCCGGATGGATCATCCGCCGTTCCTGAGGTCCCTGAAAAATTCCTCGCCGTACTTCCAGATGTCGCCGGCGCCCATGGTGATCACGATGTCGTTTTCCTTCACGATCCCCGCAAGGTATGCCGGGACCGCCTTCTTGTCCGGGACGTAATGGACGTCCTTGTGCCCGTACTGTTTCGCGGCGTTCACGATCAGTTCTCCCGTGATCCCCTGGATCGGCTCCTCGCGCGCCGGGTAGACGTCGGTTACCACCAGCACATCCGACAGGAGAAACGATTTTCCGAAATCCTCGTAGAAGTCCCTCGTGCGCGAATAGAGGTGCGGCTGGAACACGCACACCAGCCTCTGCCGCCTCCATCCCGCCCTGGCCCCGGCCAGCGTGGCCCGGCATTCCGTGGGATGGTGGGCGTAATCGTCATAGAGGAGGATCCCCCTGAATTCGCCCTTCTTTTCCCACCGCCGGTAGACCCCGGCGAATTTCTCGATGCCTGCCCTGATCTTTTCGAACGGCACGCCGAGTTCGAAGCCGACCGTGATGGCGGCAAGCGCGTTCTGGACGTTGTGCCGGCCCGGGATATTCAATGAGATGTCCCCCAGCTCGCGGCCCCCCCTGACCAGCGTGAACCGCGTCGTGTTCTCGTTGTGCACCATGTCCACCGCCTGCACGTCCGCCTGCGGGGTGAGGCCGTAGGTGAGGAGTTTCTTGGTCCTGAACTGCGGGACGATGTCCTGGAGCGCCGCCTCGTCCAGGCAGAGCACGATGAACCCGTAGAACGGCACCCTCGAGGCGAACTGGATGAACGCCTTCTTGATGTCCTCGATGTCCCTGTAGCAGTCGAGGTGGTCGGTGTCCAGCGTCGTCAGGACGGCGATCGTCGGGGTCAGCGACAGGAACGACCGGTCGAACTCGTCCGCCTCGACGACGATGAATTCCCCGTGGCCGAGCCGCGCGTTCGTCCCGCCGAGCCCGCTCAGCTTGCCGCCCACGATGACGGTCGGGTCGAGCCCGCCCTCGATCAGCACGAGGCTGATCATCGATGTCGTGGTGGTCTTCCCGTGGGTCCCGGCGACGCCGATGCCGTATTTCAGGCGCATCACCTCGGCGAGCATCTCCGCCCTCCGGATGATCGGGACCTTCCGCCTCTGGGCCTCGCGGATCTCCGGGTTGTCCCCCTGCACCGCCGACGAGTAGACGACGGCGTCCACGTCCGCCGCGATGTTGGAGGCGTTATGCCCCTTCGTGACCTTCGCCCCGAGCTTTTCGAGCCGCTCGGTCGTCTCGCCCGGCGAGAGGTCGGACCCGGTCACCGAGAACCCCTGGTCGATGAGGATCTCGGCGATGCCGCTCATCCCGATGCCGCCGATGCCCACGAAATGTATTTTTTTAATAGAACTGAACACGTCTTCTGCCGTCGTTCGTTAATCCATCCGGAAGGAAAACCGTTTTCCCTTCGGCAGCTGTTCACCGACGCGGTGCATCTCCGCGAGGAGTTCCTTCTCGCGCTCGTACCGCCCGAGGCGGATCCTGAAGAGCCTCCGCCGGTGCTTGATTTTAAAGACAATGACCTGCGACCGCCCCGCGGTCCTGACCCCCGGTTCCCTGCCGACGTGGAACCAGTCGATGTCCGACAACAGAATCTCGCGGTCCCGGTACCTGTGATGAAAAATGATCCTGTCGTGCGCGATCACCAGCTTCCTCTCCCTCGCCCTGTTCAGCGCGAGCACCGCAAAGGAAATAATCACGAACAGGATGATGATATAGAGCATCGGGTCCGACCCCATGGTCGGCAGACGGTCGAACTCGAAACTCCCCCTCACGCCCGCATACAGCATCAGCGTCACGAGATAGACCAGCGCCTGCTGGTAATAGAAATCCAGCTTGTACCTGAACACCTTCGCCCCCGCCGGAAATTCCGTCGTCATGACATTCGGTCCCGGTTGAGTCCCAGTACGTGTTTCGCGATCACCCCGGCCGCCCCGGGCCTTCCGAGGGAGGCGCTGGCCCTCGCCATCGCGTCGAGCCGGCCGGCCGCGAGGACGTTTTCAAGCGCCGGGACCAGCCGTTGGCGCGCCGCCGCGTCGATGATCAGCACCGCCGCCCCCGCTTTTTCCATCGATCGGGCGTTCAGCGTCTGGTGGTCCGCCGCCGCCAGCGGATAGGGTACCAGGAGCGCCGGTTTCCCGAGCCGCGTCAGTTCGGCGATCGTCGTCGCGCCGGCCCTGCAGAGGGCAAGGTCCGCGGCGGCGTAGGCGTAATCCATCCGGTCGATGAAGGCGCCGGTCCAGACGTCCTTCCGGGAGCGATGCCGCGTCGCCGCGGCGATTCTATCAAAATCCGTCTGCCCGGTCTGCCACACGATCCGCAGCCCCATGCCGAGTACCCTGTCGATGTTGTCCAGCACAGCGCTGTTCACCGGGCGCGCTCCGAGGCTTCCGCCCGACACTAAAAGCACCCTCCTGCCGTCGTGGGGGTCCATCCCGAAAAATTTCAGCGCCTCGCCCCGGTCTGCACCCTGCAGGATGCCCCGGGTCGGGTTGCCGCTGACGAACGCCTTCGCCGACGGCGGCAGGCGCCTCATCGTCTCCTCGAAAGAGACGTGCACTTCGCTCGCCCGCTTGGCGAGAAATTTCGTCGTATCGCCCGGCACGCTGTTCTGCTCGTGGATGAGCGTCGGGATGCCCATCATCGACGCCGCCAGGAGCACCGGGCCCGAGACGTATCCCCCCGTTCCGATCACGACGCGGGGACGCAGGTCCCTGAGGTGGATCCATGCCTGGATCATCGAGACCACCGCCTTGACCGGGACGAGGAGGTTCCCCGGAGAAAGGCTCCGCCGGAGCCCGCTGATCCATAACGTCCTGAACTCATACCCTTCGGCCGGCACGACCCTTGATTCGATTTTTCCCTTCGTCCCGATGAAGCATATCCGGGCGCCGGGGACCAGTTTCCTGATCTCTCCCGCGATGGCCAGGGCCGGGTATAGGTGGCCGCCCGTCCCACCGCCTGCGAATACGTAGGAGTCAGCAGGCACATCAATACACCTTTCCGACCGCCGCTTTTCCGGCGTTCACCGACCCCACGACCGGGACCTGCGACGCCCTCGGATGCAGGTCGGTCTGGGATGAAATGTTCAGGAGCACGCCCACCGCGGCCGCGGTGAAGACCATCGACGAGCCCCCGTAGCTCACGAACGGCATCGGGAGCCCGGTCGTCGGCAAAAGACCCAGCGTCACGCCCGCGTTGACCAGCGCGGAGAGCGTGACGGCGCTCGTGACGGCGATGGCGAGGTTGCAGCCGAACCTGTCCGGCGCGTACCGCGCGATCTTGTACCCGCGGCCCATGATCAGCAGGAAGAGGAGCATGAAGAACATCGTCCCCACGAACCCGTATTCTTCGCCGAGGATCGAATACACAAAATCGGTGTGCGCCTCGGGGAGATAGAAGTCCCTCTGCCTGCTCTCCCCCGGTCCGACCCCGAAGATCCCGCCGCGCCCGAGGGCGATGAGCCCCTGGTAGAGCTGGTAGGGTATCGTTCCCTCTCCGAACTCCCCGATGACGGCGTCGATGTATTCGTGGATCCGCTTCACCCTGTAGGGGGCCAGCACCAGGATGCCGACCATCGCCGGAATCACGGGCGCGGCCACCGTCGCCAGGTGTTTCAACCGCACGCCGCCGACAAAGAGCAGGACCATGCTGAGGAGAACGATGATCGAGGCCATGCTGAAGTTCGGCTGCAGGACCACGAGCGCCGACACCACGCCGATCCAGACCATCATCGGTACGAACCCTTTTTTAAAGTCGCGCAGCATTTCCCCCTTCGTGGAGATGAGCGTGCAGAGGTGGAACAGGAGCGCGTACTTCGCGAACTCCGCCGGCTGTATGTTGAGCGGCCCGAAACTGATCCAGCGCACCGCGCCTTTCGCCACGGCCCCGACGAGGAGGGTCAGCACGAGCAGCCCGATCGCCGCGACCAGCGCGGGTTTCGTCAGCCTGCGGAGGCGGTGGTAATCGAACCGCATCGCGATGAAGAGCGCGATGATTGCGAGCCCGACCTTCGCGACGTGGTTCAGCAGGACGTATTCGCTGTCGTCGAACTTCTTGAACGCCACGGTCGACGATGCGCTGTACACGATCCCCATGCTGAAGAGCATCAGCGCCATGACCGCCACAAGCGTGGCGAAGTCGATGTGGTTCCTCGTCGGCCCGGTTTTTACTGCAACCCCCATACGGCCTCCTTGAAGACGCGTCCCCGGTGTTCATAATTGTCGAACCAGTCGAACGACGCGCACGCCGGCGACAGGAGCACCACGTCGCCCTCCGAAGCCAGGGCCGCCGAGCGGTCCACGGCGTCCTTCATCGACGACGCTTTCTCCACGGGCACGGTGCCTGAGAAGGCCTTCACGACCTTGTCCGCCGATTCCCCGACCGCCACGATCGACCTGACCGATTTCGCGACAAGCCCGGCGATCTTCGAGTAATCGTTCCCCTTGTCCCTGCCGCCGAGGATCAGGACGATCGGCGACGCGAATGACTGCAGGGCGTACCAGACCGATTCCACGTTGGTCGCCTTCGAATCGTTGACGTACCGGATGCCCCGGTGCTCCCGCACGAATTCCAGCCGGTGCTCGACGCCCTTGAAATCCTTCAGCGTTTCCCCCGCCGATTCCGCCCGCGCGCCCAGGATGACCGCGGCGAGCGCCGCCGCCATCGAGTTATACAGGTTGTGAAGCCCGGGAATACCGATCCGGTCGGTCGCGACCACTTCGGTTTCCCGCCCGGCGAGTCTGACGACCATTTTGGCGTCCCTGACGAACGCGCCTTCGCCCGCCGGTTCGTTCAGGCCGAACGGCACCAGACGCACCCCCGCAGGGGCGTGTTTTTCGACCCTTGTCCTCGTCTCCGGGTCGTCGGCGTTGTAAATCAGCGTATCGCCCTTTTTCTGGTTCTCGAAGATCCTGCACTTCGACCTCGCATACCGTTCGAACGAACCGCCGTACCGGTTGAGGTGGTCGGGGGTGATATTGAGGACCACCGACACCGACGGCCGGAACCGCCCGATGTGGTCGAGCTGGAAGCTCGACACCTCGAGCGCCACCACCGAGTCCGGCGCGGCGTCCGCCGCGACCCCGGAGAAAGCCGTCCCGATGTTGCCCGCGACCGCCGAGGCGATGCCCGCGTCGCCCAGGAGCCTGCCGAGGAGCGTCACCGTGGTGGTTTTT
>DATDQD010000248.1:0-6765 GCA_035292425.1 Bacteroidota bacterium | reverse complement strand
GTTCTGTCGAGGAGGTCGCGGAGCCGGGCGACGGTGGAGATCGTATCGAGGTCGTCGAGGAGGAGGGGCTCCTCGATCCCCCGGACGAGGTTCACCGCCCGTTGCGTGTCGGAGAAGAGGACGGCGCGGGCCAGGAACACGCGCGCACCGGCGTTCCCGGGTTCCGACGCGACGATTCCTTCGAGCAGCGCGGCCGCGGCGGTATCCTCGCCGCGCGCGAGCATGGTCCGGGCCCGCTCGACCGCTTCGGCGGACGGTGAGGGAACGGCCCTTTCGATCCACTGCCGGACGGCGTATTCCGGGAGCGCCCCGGTGAACTCGTTCACCGCCTTCCCCCCGACGAAGAGTTTCACGTTCGGTATCGACCGTATTCCCCAGTCCTCGGAAACCCGGGGGTGTTCCTCAGTATCAACCGTCGCGAGCGTCCATCTCCCGCCGGCCTCCCCCGCCAGGCGCTCCAGGACCGGCCCGAGCATCTTGCAGGGAGCGCACCATTCGGCCCAGAAATCAACCAGGACGGGAACAGAAAAACTCCTCTCGATGACATCGTGCTGAAAATCCCTGACCCGTACGATATTGTCCATCGCCGATAAACCTTTCCCCTTCCCCGCTGTCTAAGATACTAAAACAGTCCCATACAAGGAGAATTCCATGAAAACACTCATGATGGCGGCACTTGCGGCCTTCGTCACCCTCGGGACCGCCCAGACCCCCGGTGGCCGGGGCCCGGGGCCCGGGCGGAGTGAAGGCCTCAGGGAAAAACTCAATCTCAGCGACGAGGCCGCCGGTAAAATCGATCAACTCAGGGACGAACACCGGAAAAACCAGATCGCACTGCGCGCGAAGCTGGCTGCCGCGCGCGTCGAATTCCGCTCCCTGATGCGGCAGGATACGCCCGACGAAAAACTGGCGATGGCCAAACAGAAAGAGATGTCGGCGATCAGGGAGGAACTGCAGGCCGCCCGGCTCGCGCACCGCTTCGCCGTAAGCAAACTTCTCACCCCCGAACAGCGGAAGATGCTGAAGGAACGCCCGGGACGGGGGTTCGGGATGAGGGAGCACAGGGGGCCGGGATTCGCGATGGGGGATGATGGGGGCGGAGGATGCTGCGACAACGACCGCCCGATGAAGCACAGGCGCGGATCGCATCGGCATCGCCATCGGATGGACGGAAGGGGCCGGCGGTAGGCGATCCGCCGCAAGAGTGGAGCCTCCCGGGCGGCCGGAAGAAAGGGGAAGGCCGGATCTGATTATCTGCTCTTGTGGAAGTACTGCTTCAACGGGGTCCAGAAATGATCCGTCCACCCCTTTTTATACCGGGTGGCCTGCGCGGCGGGGACCTGCGTCTGGACCATCCGGACCTCGGTCCCGTTTTCCCTCGGAACGAACCTCAGCTCGAGGAGCGATGGGGGGGCGTCGACCGGCCATTCCGCGGTCTTCCATTCCTGCAGGATGCGGCGGGAGTTCTGGAGCCGGAGAAATTTCCCGGTGATGTAGCCGTCCGCGACCGAGAATTTCCCGCCTTCCCTCCGCTCGAATGTCGCGCCGGCGCCGGTGAACGCGGTGTGCGTCCTGGCGTCGACGAAGGCGAGATAGACCGCCGAGGGCGCCGCCGGGATGAACTCCGATTGGCGGATTGTCACGGTCTCCGTGCCCGGGGCGTTCCGTTCCTTCCGTTTCGGCGGGGTCGTTTTCTTTACTCGCGTGGCCATGCTGATATCCTCAATGAACGATGGTGTCAGTGATTCCATTCCGGCCGGCGGGGAGCGCCGGGGTCACGATCAGGGCAGGTCCTCGAGAAGGTTACCGGCCATCCGGATGAATTTATCGTAATAGACCATTCCTCCCCTGATCACCTGCCGGTCGGTCCAGAGGACATGACCCGTCTCCGAATCGAGAACGAACATGTGAAGGGAGGCCTGAGAAACCGCGTGGTATCCTATCTTTGAGTTTTCCTCCGCGCCCGGCGCCCTGGCCCCGGACAGCTCCACGCCCGGCGAAACCTCGAAACCGCCCCCCAGGAAAATAAAGATCATTCCGCCGCCGAACACTTTTCCGAGAGGGATCATTTCTTCGACGGGGGGATACCCCGCTTCGCTCTCCTCCATCCTGGCAAGTTTCCGGTAGAGCCCCCCCAGGAGGAATTTCATCGCGGGATCGCGCCTGAGGGCCTGGTAGAGGTAGAACGGGGGATGGAAATAGATCGTCGCGTCTTCCCCCTCGCGGTCCAGTTCGCTCGTGTGAGACAGGTTCGCCGTGAACGTGGAGTCCATCAGGAGCCCGACGGACGAGAGCAGCCGGTGGGTGACGTTGTACCCCTTGCCGTCGAGATGGTCCTGGACGAAATGGAGGAGGGTATCGGCCGCATGCTTGTTCTCGCCCAGGTCGACCGAGGCGGTGTCGCCGCTCGTCGCCTTCATGACGAGAAAATCGGAGATGATCACGCTCTTTCCCAGCCGCGACTTGTGCGACGGGAATTCAGGGAAGGACGCGAGCCGGGAGGAACCGCATCCGGTCAGCGCCAGGAGGACGATCGCGGAGGCGAACATGCATATTCGTGCGGACATTGCAGAATATAGAGAATGACCGCGAATGAATCAATATGGCGCGCGGGGAATGTGATCGCTGTGCGCCCTCCCAACGCGCAGGGGCCGGTATCCGGGAAGGTTGCCGGGAAATGAAATATTTCGTACGTTTTCCAGATCATTTCTCATGAAAATTCTCATGCTCGCGCGCGCCCTGCCGGCGCACAGAAAAGGGGGCGTACCCGACCACACGTGGATGCTTGCGCGGGGGATCGCCTCGCGCGGCAATGACGTTCATATCCTCACCACCAGGCTGGAGGGGGGCCCTCCGGTCACCGTCTCGGAGGGGGTGACGTCGCATTACCTGGGGAACACCCGGCCCGATGCCTATGACGGCGGCTGGTGGCCGGAGTCCGCCCGAAGCACGATCTCGCTCCACTCCTCGGAACGGTTCGACCTGATCCACTGCCAGAGCTCCGCGGGTTACGGAGTGGTCAATACAGGTGTCCACCGGCGGCTCCGGGTGCCGGCGGTGGTGTCGCAGCACGGCACGTACTACGACGAGCTTGTCACAAGGTGGAAGAACGGGTTTTCCCCCGATCCTTCCGTTACGGTTAAAAATATCGCCGCGATCGCGTATATTCTGTATATGATTGCCCGCCGGGACAGACCCTACCTCCGGCTGGCCGACGGGGTGATCTCCACCAGCGAGGAACAGCACAGCCTCATCGCACGCGTGTACGGGGTTCCGGCGGAGCGGCTCTTCAAGGTCTACAACGGGATGGACCTCTCCCTCTTCACCCCCGCCCCGGGAAACGGGGAACTCCGGAGGCGCCTCGGGATCCCCCCCTCGGCGCCCCTCATCCTCTGCGTTGCGCGGCTGATCCGCGACAAGGGTATTCAGATTATGTTGAAGGCCATGCCGGGGATACTGGAGCGCTTCCCCGACAGCCGGCTCCTGGTCGTGGGTGCCGGTCCCTACCGGCCCCGGCTGGAGCGCCTTGCGTTCCGGAGAGGCCTTGCCTCGTCGGTGGTTTTCGCCGGGGAGAAGGACCTGGGCGAGCTGCCGGAGTATTTCCGCGCCTGCGACATCTTCGTGAATCCCACGAACCAGCAGAACGGCTACGACCTGACCATGGTCGAGGCGATGGCCTGCGAAAAGCCGGTCGTCTCGAGCGACATCGGGAGCACGCCGACGCTCATCACGCGCGGCATCGACGGAGTCCTCTTCCCCGCGGGCAACGTCCGGGGATTGGAGCACGCCGTGAACGGCCTCCTGGGCGACGGCAGGCTTCGCGCTGAGATCGGGGCGAAGGCGCGCGAAAAAATCATCGCCCGCTTCGGTCTCGACGCAATGGTCGGGGGGACGATCGGGGTCTACGAACTTCTGCTCGGACGGACCGGGGGAAACTCAAACGGGGGGACGCAGCGATGACGGTCGCGAAACAGACCGACGCCCCGCGCGTGCCGTTCTTTGACTACCGCAGGCAGTATGATAACCTTTCCGTGCGCCTGGACGCGGCCGTCGCGAGGGTGCTGCATTCGGGCCGGCTGATTCTCGACGGGGAGGTCAGGGCCTTCGAAGAGGGCTTTGCCCGTTACTGCGGCGCCTCGGGCGGGATCGGCGTCAACTCCGGCACCGACGCCATCCAGGTGGCCCTGCGCGCCGCCGGGATCGGCGAAGGCGACGAGGTGATCACCGTCCCCAACACCTCGGTGGGCACCGTCAGCGCGATCTGCTCGGCCGGCGCCAGGCCGGTCTTCGCCGACGTCCTGGAAGAATCCCTCCTCATCGACCCGGGGGAGATCGTGGCCAGGATCACCCCCAGGACGAAGGCCCTGGTCCCCGTGCACCTCTACGGGCGGGCGGCCGACATGGGACCGATCATGGAGATCGCGGCGGGACACCGCCTCGTCGTCATCGAGGACTGCGCCCAGTCGCACGGGGCGGAATACCGCGGCAGGAAGACCGGGTCGATCGGACACGCCGGTTGTTTCAGTTTTTATCCGACGAAGAACCTCGGGGCGTTCGGGGACGCCGGGATGATCGTCACCTCCGACCCGGGGATCGCCTCGCGCGCGCGCGCGATCAGGACCTACGGCTGGGAACGCCGCGACATGAGCGTGAGGCAGGGGATCAACAGCAGGCTCGACGAGCTCCAGGCGGCCGTCCTCCGGGAAAAGCTTCCGTTTCTGGACGATTGGAACCGGCGCCGGTACGAACTCGCGGTGCAGTACAGGCAGCTCCTTGCGGGACTCCCGCTCACCCTCCCCGCTATTCCAGCCGGTCCGGCCGGTCCGGCCGGCCCGGCCGGGATGCTGCATGTTTTTCATCTCTTCGTCGTCAGGACCCAATTGAGGGACGACCTGATGGCCTATCTCGCCGGCAGGGGGATCGTAACCCTCGTTCACTATCCCGTCCCGCTGCACCTGCAGCCCGCCTACGCCCATCTCGGGTACTCCGAAGGCGCGTTCCCGGTCTCCGAGCGGGCGCAGAAAGAAATTCTCTCCCTGCCGCTCTTTCCCGAACTCACGAGGGGGGAGCTCGAGGAGGTCGGTTCCGCCGTCCGCGCGTTTTTCATGGCCGGCGCCTGATCCCCATGACCGATCAGACCGCCGGCACGCCTCCCGGTGCGGCACCCGGCGCTGCGCCGCGTACGGGTGACGGCGCCGGAAACGTGCGCCGGGTGACGTCCGCGGTTTTCTGGAACTTTTTCGGGAAGACATTCCTCCTTGCGGTCCGGTTCGGCGAATCGGTGATCCTGGTGCGCCTCCTCGGCCGCGAGGAATACGGGCTCTACGGCTCGCTGATCAACCTGGAGGCGATCGCCGTCCTTGTCATCTCGCTCGGTCTCGAGAGCGCCGTGAGCCGGTTCGTCCCGCAGTTCCGCGCCGAGGGGGACACGGGCAGGATCAGGCTGCTGCTCGGGAGGATCTTTCGGGTCCGGGCCCTTCTCCTGCTGCCGGCCGGGGCCGCGGTCGTCATGGGGGGCGAATATATCTCCTCGACCTTCTACCATGGTCTCCTCCCCCGGGACCTGCTCGCCGCCGTGTTCGCCCTTGTGGCGATCGTGTCGTTCCACTCCATCTTCCGGACGTTTCTCGACTCGTTCTTCCACGTCAAATTCATCAGCATGGTGGATGCCGCGACACAGGGTGTCTACCTCCTTCTGGCGATCTCGCTCGTCCTCTCGGGGTACGGGCTCGGGGGTGTCTTCGCGGCGCTCGTCCTGTCGCAGGGAGCGGCGGCCCTGATCCTCTGGGGTAAATTCGGTAAGACGCTCCGGGAGCTGCCCGCGGCCGGGCCAGGGAAAAGCGCGGTGGGGAAAAAACGGGTGATGGAGTACAGCTGGTCCCTCTACATTTTCGGTATTCTTTTATACGTGCTCGGGAAGGGGCTCGACGTCCTCCTGATCGGGATCCTCCTCGGCGACCTGACACAGGTGGCCTGGTACATGATCGCTTTCAACCTCGCCTATTACTCGCTCAGCGTGATGGATATCGCCGTGTCGGCGAATTTCATCGTGTCCCTCATCGTGGATGCCGGCACGGCCGGGAACATGGGGCTCCTGAGGAAAATCTACACGGGCCTGTTCGAGTTCATCTACGTCTACTCCATTCCGGTGGCGGCCGGCGGCCTGATCCTCGCCCCGGCGATTGTGCGGTCCGTTTACGGGGCGGAAAACGAGGGGGCGGCGATCCTGATGACCGTGTTCATCGCGGCGATGACGGTGGGAAAACTGAGCAGCGTCACGTCCTATTTCCTCGTCGTGCTCGACAGAGAACGGACGCTGGTGAAGGCGCGGGCGGTGTTCGGGGCCGTCAACCTCGCGCTCGCGCTCATCCTGATCCCCCGCTGGGGCGCGCTCGGGGCCGTCGCCGCGACATCCGCCGTGACCGTGGCCATCACCCTCTTCGAGGCATACCTCGTCCGGAAGATCCTCGCGCCCCGCTATAGCCCCGGCTTTGTCCTGAAAACCCTGGCGGCCACGGGTGCAATGGCCGCGTTCGTGGCGGCGGGATATTATTCCTGGAACGGACCGGAGGGAGTGGCGGTGCCCGCTCTGGTAACGGCAGGAGCCGTGGTGTATTGCTGGGGGATCAGGATACTGCGTCCGTTCTCGCCCGAGGTGACCGATCTGCTTTCGAAGACCGAGTATCCCTTCAGGGCCACGATCCTGAAGGTCCTTGCCGTCGGTCCGCGCGGCTGATCTGAGTCGGAGGCGTCACGCCCCGGCCG
>DATDQD010000247.1:0-22198 GCA_035292425.1 Bacteroidota bacterium | reverse complement strand
GGGAAGGGTGGACGACGTTATTAATGTTTCCGGCCACCGCCTGGGGACGGCGGAGATCGAAAGCGCCCTGGTCAGCCATCCCTTCGTCGCCGAGGCCGCGGTCGTCGGCCGGCCCGACGAGATCAAAGGCTCGGCGATCTGCGCCTTCGTCACGCTGGAAGCGAACCGGACTCCCGGCCCGGAACTGAAGGACGAACTCCGGAAGCACGTCGAGGCGGAGATCGGCGCGATGGCAAAGCCGGACGAGATCCGGTTCTCGGACGCCCTGCCCAAGACACGGAGCGGCAAGATCATGCGGAGGATCCTCCGGGAGATCGCCGTTGAGGGTTCGGTCCACGGAGACACCACCACCCTTGAGGACTTTTCAGTCCTCGAAAAGCTCCGCGAACAGGAAGAAGAATGAAATACCAGAGCGTACCGGCCGTGAAGGCCTCCGACATGATCCTGAACGATGCCGGCGTCGTACTCCTCGACGTCAGGACCCGGGAAGAATACGACGGGGAGCTGGGCCATCTCCGCGACGCGATCCTCATCCCGGTGCAGGAATTGCAGTCCCGCCTCTCCGAGCTGGACAGCCACCGGGGGAAAAACATACTCATCTATTGCAGGTCGGGCAGGCGAAGCCTTGTCGCCGCCGACATCCTCCAGAAAAACGGGCACGAGGTAATCAACGTCGAGGGAGGAATGGTGGAGTGGAACGAGCTGAAACTCCCCGGCATTGAATACCGCAGGTAATTCCCGTCACGCCGCGCAAGGGTTTCCGACCGATCGAGTTCCGGTGTTTGCGGCCCTCCCATGAGTATCTTGGATGTTTTCCCGAAATATGCTATATTTGCTTACATTTAAACTGTTTAGGGACTTTTTTTGATGAATACCTTTAAAACCGTCATCCTCACCCGTCCGCCGATCGGGGAACGGTTCGAATGTTCCGGTGTCACTGCCCTGGGCGGAGCCTGAGTTGAGGAACACACCGCACCGGCAGCCCACCGGAAAGGGCGTCGCACGGTGGGTATTTCTGGCTCTCGCCGGGTGCGGGCTTGCGACCGGGCCGGGTTGCGCCTCGGGCGAACCGGCCGTCGGCACCGGAGAAAAAACCCGGTCGAACCTCGTCATCATGAAAAATCTGGTGGGGGAGATGGGAAAGGTCGTCCTCGATTCGGCCGGTCACCGGATGCGCGACACCGTGGTCCTGGACGTTGATTCGTCGGCGTCCTCCTGGATCGCCCGGACGGAACTCGGCGTCCTTCTCGGATCGTCGAACAAACGCGTGCTCACCCCCGGCCGGGCAGTACCCGCCGGTTCGCGGTGGAGCGTCAGGGGTTTGACGCTCACGGTGGAATACCGGGATATCAGGAGGACCGGGTTCTTCTCGGGGGCGGTGGTGGATCGCGTCGTCACGGCGGCATTCACGTCGGAAATCACCGACGGCGACACCGTCGTCTTCACCGGCACAACGGCCGGGAGTATCACCGATACGGTGGACGAGAGCCGCATTGAAGAGCTTGAATCCCGGTCGATGGACTTTACCAGGGGAGACATTCCCGACCTGCGGTCCTTCGATCGCTTTATCGAACCGTTCGTCATCATCGGCGCGACCGGCGCGGCGATCCTATTATTTTTTCAGGTGAGAAGTTGAACACCAATTTGAAAAACCACTCCCTCCCGGTCCCGTTGTGGATCATCGTCCTGCTGGCCGCGGTCATGACGGGGGCCGGCTGCGGCTCTTCGGGGGAGATCCTGAATATCGGCGCCGAAGAGCGCTTTGCAATCGGAAAAAAATTGTTCGACGAGGAGGATTACTTCGAGGCAATCGCGGAATTCGAGATTCTGAAACTGCAGTTCCCCGGGAGCGCGGTGGCGGACGACGCCCAGTTCTACATGGGGGAATCTCATTTCAACAGGGGGGAGTATCTCCTGGCGATCGAGGAATTCCGGACGCTGAAGAGAAACATGGCGTCGAGTCCTCTCCTCCCCGCCGCACAATACCGGACCGGTCTGAGCTATTACATGCTCTCCCCGAGGCCGGACCTGGACCAGACGTATACCCGGCAAGCCATCGACGAGTTCCAGGCCTTCGTGGAATATTATCCGCTGGACGAACACAGAAATGACGCCGAGGAAAAAATCAGGGAACTCAACGGACGGCTTGCCGAAAAACTCTTCCAATCCGGGGAACAGTACGTGAAGCTGGGATATCACCGGTCCGCGGGCTTCTATTTCGATTTAGTGATTCAGCAGTACCACGATTCGCCTTTCGCCGAACCGGCCTACGTCGGGAAAATCAGGAGCCTGATCACGAGGAGGAGGACCGACGAGGCGCGGGAAGAAATCTCGAAATTCCTCGAGCGTTACCCGCAGAGCACCCTGAAGGGCCAAGTGGAAGGACTCCGCCCGGATTGAACTGACAAGGACCAGCCCATGAAGAAACGGAAACGATTCGTCCGGGATTCACAGGTGGAGATGACCCAGCTCGTCCTGCCGAACGACACCAATTACCTCGGAAACCTCCTCGGCGGCAGGCTGATGGAATGGATGGACATTGCCGCGGCAATCTCCGCGCAACGGCATTCCAACCGGATCTGCGTGACCGCCGCCGTCGACAACCTGGTGTTCCACCAGCCGATCCGTCTCGGTGAAGTCGTGACGCTCAGGGCGTCGGTGAACCGGGTATTCGGCAGCTCGATGGAGGTGGGGGTCAGGGTCACCGCCGAAAACCAGCTCACCGGCATCAGGAAAACCGCGAATACGGCCTATCTCACGTTCGTGGCGGTCTCGGAGGGAGGGACACCCGAAAAAGTCGACCTGATCCATCCGGTCACCGCCGAGGAACGGCGGCGATACCGCCAGGCCCTCGTCCGGCGAAATTCCAGGTTGCAACAACGGCGCGTTACCGGGCGATGACTGCGCTGGGACCCTCCCGGCGGAGAGCGTGCTCCTGGATGCGGGATGTCGCGCGGAGAACGGGCCCGGGCATTCTTCACGTGATCTTGCTGGCGACCCCGGCTCCGGCGCAACCGGCGAGGGTCGCCTTCGACTACCGGTCGGAACTGAAGGCCCCGCACGAGGCGTCGGTCCTCGCGAGGGGCGATTTCAGCGGGGACGGACTCCCCGATCTCGCCGTCGCGGGCCCCGGGCATCTCACCGTGTTCGAGCAGGGGGCGAACTCGTACGAATGGAAGATCGCCACCGGCCCCGCATCGCAGCGGACCCCGGTCATGGCGGCCGCCGGTCGCCTGAATGCGGATTCCCGCGACGACATGGTGCTCCTCTGCGGTTCACGGCCCGCGATCATCGAAATCTACCTGACCGGCGCCTCGAATCTCCCCGTTCTCACATCCTCCATCGAAATACCCGGCGATTTCCAGCAGATCTCGCTTGCCGACCTTGATGCGGACCGGAATGCCGATATCCTGCTCTGCGGTAAAAAAAATCTCGGCATCACCGTCTATACAGGCAACGGCAGGGGAGGGTTCACCGCCGGTCCGGTCCTTTTTCCTGAGATCTCCGTCAGCCAGGCGGTCGTTTCGCTGATGGACGACGACGACGTCTCCGATATCGCGCTGGTCGACTGGATCGGTAACCGTGTCCAGGTCTTCCCGGGCTTCGGAAAGTTGAACTACAGCGACGCCCTGGTGCTCCCGTTCGACGATGAGCCGCAGGCGCTCGCCGTCGGCGATCTGAACGGCGACAAGCACAGGGACATCGTCGTGGGGTTGGGGGAGCACCCCGCGTTCGTGATTTACGCCGGCGACGGATCGGGCAATTATGCCGAACTCGACCGGGGGAACCTCGGCGCACCGCCGGAGAAAATACGGGTTGGGGACATCGAGGGCGACTCGCGGAACGATCTGCTGATGTATCTTCCCCGGTCCCGATCGGTCGTCGTCCGGTACCAGGACCGATCAGGCCTCTTCCGGACGCAGCAGTCGTACGCCGCAGGCCCGGCGCCGGCGGACGTGATTTTTTTCCAGGACTCGCGAAGGCGGTTCCTGAATTCCGCCGTCCTCTCGGCCGATGAGGGCGTGGTCCGGATCCTCCACAATCGCTCGGGTGAATTCCCCGGTCCCGCGGGTTGGATGGTCGCCACCGGCAACGACCCGGCCGATCTTGAAATTGCCGATCTCAACGACGACGGGTGGGCGGACGTTGCCCTGACCCAGACCTCCGAACCGGTCCTGAGCTTCTTTCTGAACAACGGGAAAGGGAGTCTGAACGGCCAGGCGAGCCTTCCGCTCCCTGCGCCCATGACGGGGCTGATTTCCCTTGGATCCGGCCAGGGAGAGAAGGACTTTCTCGCGACCGGGCCCGACGGCACGACGATTTCTTACCTTTCCCTCAACCCGGCGGACCTTTCAATGACGTCGGTGAGCGTCCGCGCGGATGTCCCGGTGGAAGCCATCGACGGCCGCCGCTGGCCCGATGACCACGGAAGGCGGATCTATGTAATGCGGGGAGGGCGGGGAGGCGCAGGTGGTCCGGGCGGGTCGCTGCTCGCCTACGACGCCGTCGATCGGACCCGCTCTGAGGAGATCGACCTGCACATCGTGCTTCCGGATCGGATTGTCGCCACGACACCCCACGATTTCGACGATGACGGACTCAGGGACATCGCCCTCCTCACCGTCCCCGATACGGGGTCACAATGGAGAATCACCGTCTACCGTCAGACTGCCGACGGCTTCGAGCCCGACCGGGTCCTGCCCGTGAGGTTCCCTGACTCGCGCTCATCTGGTGTCACGCTGTGGATCGCGGATCTCAACGGCGACGGCTCGGACGATCTTATCCTGAACGTTCAGAAACCGGCGAACATCCTGGCTGTCGCCATGGCTCGGGGGGATACCGCCTTCGAGGATGCCCTGATCATTCAAACAGACGTTCGGATCCCGTTCCGCAAGTCGCTTTCGGTGACGGATTTCGATTCCGACGGGCGGACCGACCTTGTGTTCGTCAACGAGAGGACCAGGACGGTGCAATTTCTGCCGGGTGACGGTACCGGAAGGTATTCCGGCCCCGTCAACCTCACGAGCGCCAGGGGCGTCAGAAGCTTCGGCATCGGGGATCTCAACAGGGACAGCGAGAAGGAACTGATACTGACGATCGCCGACGAGGGGATTCTATCCGTGACGACGTTCCATCACCCGCTCTTCGAGAGGAAAATATCCAGGAACCGTGAATAGCCCGCTGTTCAATACTATCCTGATCGCCCTTCGAATGGCGATGGCCATTACGACAACGTTCAGCGAGGAAGCGATTCAGTCCTCAGGATCCGGCCCGGACGGGGCGGTCCGTCCGCCCGATCCGAAGTGCGGCCTTTCCTATCGCCTGGGCGAAAGCGGGCTGGCGGGAAAAGATCAGCTTCCCGCGACCATGGCCGCGCCGGCAACCCGCGCGGTATTTCAGTCGGAGAGGGTCATCGGAACGTTCAGGTTTCTTTATGACACCGTCGGGAGCGACGCGCCGGCCATGCTCGACGGGACGGGCGCCCGGATCCCGGGATCACACGAGCAATTCGTCGATTCAGCCGGTGCGATTTTCAACGCGGTATACGCCCTTCAGACGGGAGCGCTGGGGTACGCCGATCCCGTCCAACCCGGCCAGGGGGAGTACGACGTGTACATCTTCAACAACGTCTACTACGGTGAAACGGTACCCGGGACCCGGATCGGCACGACGACCCCCGCGCGGTACATCACCCACATCAACATCGACAACGATTTTCAGTATTTCTACAGCGCGGGGATGGCGGGCCTCCGGGTGACCGCCGCGCACGAATTCTTCCATGCCATCCAGTTCGGTTCCTACGGGTACTGGAACACGGACGTCTATTTCATGGAACTGAGTTCGACCTGGATGGAGGACGTCGTTTACGGCGACGTGAACGACTATTACCAGTACATCAGGGGACCCTGGGACCCGGACCGGGGATTATACCCCGCGAGGGGTCATTTCGCGAGACCCGATTTTTCGCTGTTGAAGTCCGACGGCCTCACGGAATACAGCCGCGCGATCCTCGGCAAGTTCATCGAGAGGCGGTATTCGCCCGACGTCATCAGGCGCTCCTGGGAGATGGTCCCCGACGGCATCGCGGTCGATGCGCTCGACCGCGCCCTGGGCGAAAGGGGATCGTCGTTCAGGGAGGCGTTCCTGCAATGGTCCGTCTGGAACGGGCGGACTGGTCCGGGCGCGGACACGGCGGAATACACAGAGGGAAGGGAATACCCCCGCATCGTCACGGCCCCCCTGATCGACTACGTCTCCGGCAGGACCATCGCCGACACGATCTATACCACCTCGGTATCGTATTACCCGGTAAACGTCGCCGGCAACCCGATGTCGGTCATCGTCGCGAATCTCCGCACCTCGGGGAGTCCTTCGCTCGCTTCCTTCCGGTACGAGATGGCCGACGGGGGAGACCAGTCCTTCAAGAAGCTCTCGAACGGCATCTACGTCCGTCTGGATGTCCCGGACCCGTCGAACTGGTCGACGGTGGAAACCGCCCCCGCGATCATCGCCTCTGTGACCCCGGCCCCGAATCCTTTTTCCGCCGGCGATTCCCGCGTTCTCGATTTTCACATCCCGATGACGACGCGGCCGTCATCGGTTATCCTCACCGTCCTCGGCGTGGGGATGGCGCGGATCTTCCAGGGGCCGCTGGGCGTCCGGGACGACCTCTCCTCGCCCTTCGTGCAGGTGGCGGAGTGGGACGCCCGCGACAGCTTCAGCCGGCCGCTCTCCAGCGGCGTGTACATCTACGTCCTCACCGTGGACGGCGCGGAGCATACCGGAAAATTTTCCGTGGTGCGATAGGCGAACGGCATGCATAATATAGCAATCAGCGCCAGGGACCTCCGCAAGGACTTCAACAGGATGCCCGTCTTCTCCGGGGTGTCGTTCGACCTCGGCAGGGGGGAGACACTCGCCGTCTCGGGGAGGAACGGCTCGGGCAAATCGACGCTCCTGAAAATCGTCGCCTCGCTCCTTTCGCCGACGTCGGGGACAGTCTCCATGATCGCGGACGGATCGCCGGTGCCGGGCAGGTTCATGTTCAGGCATATCGGGATGGTGGCGCCCTACCTGCAGGTCTACGAGGAATTCACGGCGCTGGAAAACCTTTCGATCATCGACAGGATCAGGGGAGGTTCGCATACCGCGGCCGATTATGAACGGCTCCTGTCGATGGTCTCCCTCGGGAAGCGGAAACACGATCACGTCCGGACCTTCTCCTCGGGCATGAAGCAGCGGCTCAAATACGCCCTCGCGTGGATGGAGCGCCCGGCCCTGCTCCTCCTGGATGAACCCCGGACCAACCTCGACGCCGAGGGGATCGCCATGATGCTGACGCTCTTCGAAGACCAGCGCAGGGAAGGGATGGTGATCATCGCGACCAATGAGCAGGAGGACGTCGACATCTGCGCCTCCAGGATATCGCTCGGGTACGACGGGGCGGCGAAGGGAGGGGGGTCGTGAGCGGCAGGGGTTTCATCGGCATCACGGCCGCCGTGTTCAGGAAGGACACCTCCTCGGAGCTCAGGACACGGTACGCGCTGAACGCCCTCTTCCTCTTTACGGTGACGACGCTTTCGATCATCCTCTTCTCGTTCCAGTCGGCGACGGTCCCCACCCAGGTCCACGCGGGGCTCCTCTGGGTGCTGATTTTCTTCGCGGCGATGTCGGGACTCTCCCGCGCCTTCATCACCGAGGAGGACAGGGGGACGATCCTCCTCCTCAAGCTCTCGACCATCTCGACCCCTGTGTTCTACGGAAAGCTCCTGTTCAACGTCCTGCTCCTGCTCGCGCTGACGACCGTCCTGACCGTCCTCTACGCGCTCGTGGTCCCCGGGTTTGCGGTGGAGGGGCTCTGGACGCTCTGCACGGCGCTCTTCCTCGGCACGGTGGGGCTCGCTTCCGCGTCCACGATCATCGGCGCGCTGATCGCCAAGGCGAACGCCAGGGGGACACTCTATCCGGTCCTCTCGTTCCCGATCGTGCTGCCGCTTCTCCTGACCGTCATCCGCGCGACGACCACAGCCATGGAAAATCCTTCCTGGGGCGCCGCTTCGGGGGAATACAGGGTACTGCTCTCCTATATCGTGGTCATCAACGCTGCATCCTACCTGGTCTTCGATTTCATCTGGAAGGATTAGACCGGTTTTTGAGCAACCCGAAAAAATTCTTATCTTAATGTTCGATCAATGACACCCTGATGAAGGTTTTTCAGATCATACTGGGATTGTGGTTAACGGCGGTGATCGTCTGCGCTTACGTGTTTCCGATCGTCCCGGAGATCACCGGGTGGTACCAGTACCCGGTCATCCCGGGGCTGGAGGAGAAGGCGAGGATCCTTTTCTTCCACGTGCCGCTCGCCTGGACATCCGTCGTCGGGTTCCTGGTCTCCGTCTTTTTCGCCGTCAGGTACCTCAGGGCGAAGAAGCTCGACGACGATATCCGGTCCTCCTCGGCCGCCGGCCTCGGGTTGCTCTTCTGCGCCCTGACGACGCTCACCGGGGCCATCTGGGCGAAGTTCTCCTGGGGCTCGTTCTGGAACTGGGACCCGAGGGAGACGTCCATCTTCGTCCTGTTGCTGATCTACGGGGCCTATTTCGCCCTCCGGTCTTCGATCCAGGAGGACGAGAAACGGGCAACCCTCGCGGCAGTCTATGCGATCATCGCCGGCGTGACGATGCCGTTCCTGATGTTCGTGATGCCGCGGATCATCGAGAGCCTCCATCCCGACCCCATCATCAACACGAAGGGGAAGGTGAGCATGAACTCCACGATGCTCGTGGTGTTCCTCTCGTCGCTGGCCGGCTTCACCGGGCTCTTTTTCTGGATCTATTCGCTCAAGGTCCGCCTCGCGCGGCTCGAATCCGGACGATCAACCGAAGGTGCATAAGTGTACGATTTCCTCCAGGCAAACTCGCTGTATCTCGTCCTCGGCATTTCGCTCCTCGCCTGGGCGGGAATATTTTTCTACCTCAGAAGGTTAGACAGGAAAATCAGGCAACTCGAAAAACAGGGTACGTAGGAAAGAAAGGATATCACCGGCCATGAACGTCAAGATCATCATCGCTGTCGTCGTTATTATCGCCGCGCTCGTGTTCGGCGCGGTGTCGTTCGTCGAAACGAACGTGGAATACACCGATTTCCGCGACGCCGAAAACGCCGCCAGGAAGGTCCAGGTGAAGGGAACGTGGGTTCAGGACCGGGAGACCCGTTTTGACGCCGACAACAGCACGTTCACCTTCTACATGGCGGACGATTTCGGAAAGACCGTGCAGGTGGTGTACGACGGGGCGAAACCCAACAATTTCGAAATCGCCGACGCAATCGTCGTCAAGGGGAAGTTCCACGACGGCTCTTTCTTTGCCGAGGATATCCTGACCAAATGCCCGTCGAAGTACGAGGGCGGGCCGGAAGCGGTCCAGAAAACGCTGTAACGCGGCGTTGCTTCACCATCATCGGTTAAACGTTCTTTCCACATCATCGGAGCTGCCATGGCAGGCGCCATACTGGTACGGTTCGCTTTCCTCGCCACCGTTCTTTCAGGGGGACTCTATCTCTACTCGAGGCGAAAGGAGGACGCGCACTATCTCCAGTTCGCCAGGCATTCATTCCAGCTCTCCGTGCTCCTCGTTCTCTCCTTCTGCACCTATCTCCTCTACCTGATCCTGACACACCAGTTTCAGTACACCTATGTCTGGAACTACAGCGCCACCACTCTCCCGACGCCTCTCCTCGTCTCCACCTTCTACGCCGGACAAGAGGGCAGTTTTTCCCTCTGGACACTCTACACGGCCATCCTGGGGATTTTTCTCCTCTCCTACACGGCCAGGAGAAATTACGAGAAGGAAGTGATGATGGTCTGGTGCCTGATCCAGGCGGCGCTCCTGAGCATGCTCCTGATCAAGAACCCGTTCGCGATGATCTGGGACACCTTCCCCGGTGAACTCGTTCACACGGGCCCGTTGCCGCCGGGCTCGGCAAACACCGTCTGGCTCGACCAGGCGAAGAGCGTCTGGGCGCAATTCCCCGCGGAGGGGAAGGGATTGAACCCGCTTCTGCAGAATTACTGGATGGTCATCCACCCGCAAATCCTCTTCTCGGGTTTCACGGCCATGGCCGTGCCCTACGCCTTCGCCCTCGCCGGGCTCATCAAACGGGATTACTCGGGGTGGATCAGGACCGCGAAACCCTGGATCGTCTACGGCGCCGCGATGCTGGGGACGGGCATCATCCTCGGAGGATACTGGGCCTATGAAACGCTGGGGTGGGGGGGATACTGGGGATGGGACCCGGTCGAGAACTCCTCCCTGATCCCCTGGCTTTTCTCGATCGCGGCAATCCACACGTTCATGTCCCAGAACCAGTCGGGGACCTATGTCCGGACAAACCTGACGCTGGCGATGGCCTGTTTCCTGATGGTCCTGTACAGCACGTTCCTCACCCGCAGCGGAGTGCTGGGGGAAACCTCGGTGCATTCGTTCGTGGATCCCGGGATGTGGGCGTACTGGCTCCTCCTGGGGTACATCATCCTGTTCGCCGGGCTTGGCGGATGGATGCTCATCATGCGGTGGAAAGAAATTCCCCTGGTGAAGGTGAAGCATTCGGTCTACTCGAGGGAGTTCGCCCTCTTCCTCGGGGCGTTCACGATCTGTTTCGCAGCGGTGTTCATCACGATCGGAACGTCATCCCCGATCATCACGGGCATCTGGAAGGGGCGGGCCGCCGCGGTGGACACGGCCTATTACGTAAAAACGACAGTGCCTCTCGGCATCATCGTTGCCATCCTGGCCGGGTTCGGTCAGCTGTTCTGGTGGCGGTCTTCGAAATCCGCCGACCTGATGAAAGCGCTGGCCTATCCATTGATCTCGACCGCGCTGTTTACGGTCGGCATCGTCATCGCAGGCGTCCGCGACATCGACATGATTATTTTTTCGGCGGCTTCCGCATTCGCGCTGTTCGTGAACCTGCAGGTGGGGTACAGGGTTTTCAAGGGCAACCCCCGATTCGCCGGCGGCGCAATCGCGCACATCGGTGTGGCCCTGCTCTTCCTCGGATTCGTCTCCAGTTCGAAATACGACGATAAACAGACCGTTTCTCTCGAGCAGGGGAAACCGGTGCCTGTCCTCAACGGATACACGCTCACATACCTCGGGTCCCGAACGCTCTCCGAGGAACGGTTCGGTTTCGAAGTCCGTCTCGAACGCGCGGACCGCTCATGGTCCGTGACGCCGACGATGCACTTCAGCTCGTTCGACAATACCACGCTCAGGCATCCGGACATCCTGAACATGTACACGCAGGATTTCTACCTGACGCCCCTCTCCGTGGAATCGCCCGGCGACGGCGAGGGAACCCGGGTCCATGTCCTCAAGGGAGAGACGCAGACGATCGGGGACCTCTCGGTACGATTCCTCGGGTTCGATTTCGACGAAGATCAGAGGGGAAAGATGGTGACGGGGGAAGGATTCACCATCGAGGCCGCGGTCCAGGTCTCGGACAAGAACGGTAAGAGCGATCGACTCACGCTCGCGATGGAAAACAAGGACGGCCAGGTGACGTTCACCACCGCGTCGCCGTCATTTTCCGGGGCGCGTTTCACGCTCACGAAGATCCAGCCGAACCCGGAAGACCCCGCGAAGTCGGCGATCGACCTGGCGGTGGAAATCCCCGGTCAGAATACGATGAAGGGGGAAACGCTGATCGCCGAGGCGAGCATAAAACCCTATATCAACCTCGTCTGGCTCGGGACGGTGACGCTCATCGTGGGGTTCATCGTCACCATCGTCAGGAGGGTGAGGGAGTCGGGGCTTGGCGCCGCGGCATGATGACCCCCCGGCAGCCGAATGAGCGGCCGCCGCGGGGATGAGGCTGGTCCGTGGGGGTAATCAGTCGGTCTTGCAGCAGGCGTCGAGCTTTTCGTAGGCGAGTGGATCGCGGGGCTTGCCGTTGGCGTCGTATCCCGCGTCGGTGATCGCCAGCTCGATCGTCTGAAGGTTCGTCTGCGCGGGGACAAACTGCACTTTCACATTTTTTCCCTTCAGATCGACCTCGACGGATTTCACGCCTTCCACGGCGTAGACCGCTTTCTCGATATTCTTCTCGCACATGCCGCAGACCATGGTCTTCGCCGCGATGACCTCGGTCTGAAGGTTGGAATTTCCGCTGCAGGCTCCCAGGATAAACACAAAGAGGAACGCGAAGAGGACCGCGACGATGAATGCGGATGACGGAATGAATGAACGATGCTTCATCATTATGGTTACTTTGTTTGTGAGTGTTACAGGCGTATTTGCCACTTCCTGATCTGCGCGACGCTGATGATTACCCTGTCGTCCTCGATCCGGCTGGGGAACGGTTCCGGGGGGTATTTCTGACAGGACCCCTGCAATCCTTCGAGCGTGTTCAGGGACCATTGCGTTTCACAGTTCCCGCACGACATGCGGTCGCCGTCGATCGAAAACTTTTTCGAGTTGCACGGTTCGCACATCCGGTATGCCGTCACGAGTTTCCCTTCCCCCGTGATGAACGCCAGGAGGGGCACACTGACCGTCCCGTCGCTGTATTCGAATTCCACGATTCTCTTCTCCCGGACCGCGCTGAGCGGGATCGTGAGGTCCCCGCCGTCGACGCGCGCGGCGACACTCACCTGATCTGCATGCTCCCCGGCCGCCGGAGGGGCATCGGACACCACCGGTTGACCGGCGATCACCGGATGGTCGCCCCCCGGGAGGTGATCGATGAAGAGATAGACGAAGAGCGCGACCGCACAGGCCGCGATAACGATGAGCCACCGGGGCTTCCCCGGATTGTTATTCACTCCGTGGTCCGCCGCCGGGAGGGCCTGTTTTTTACCGCAGCGCGGGCAGAAGGAAACCCCGGGCCGCACAGCGCCCCCGCAGGCGTCGCACTTTGACGATGGGGTTATGCTCATCCTGCGTCCCCCTTTTTGTTGATTGATTTCATTATTATAAATTAATCAATAATGCGAAAAAACTCAAACTTCCGGACTTTGAAGAACCGCGCGTGACGGAATATGTCGTCATTGCCGTGATTTCGATGATGTTGTCGTTCATCGCCTCAATGCTCGGGCTGGGGGGTGCGGTACTCCTCATTCCCGCGTATCTCTATCTGCCCCAGCACTTGGGCGCCGAACCTCTCGGCATCAAGACCGTTTCAGGAATGACCTCGGTCCAGGTCCTGGCGACGTCACTCCTGTCAGTCATCCTCCATCACCGCAGGGGCGCTGTCAACCGCCGTATCGTCCTGTGGATGGGCCTTCCGATCGTCCTCAGCTCGTTCCTCGGGGCGATATACTCCAGGGACGCGAATCCTCAATTGATTATCATCGTTTTCTCGCTGATGGCCTTCGTGGGATCGGCCCTCGTCATGCTGAAGCGGGAGGACCTTCCCGATTATTCCCCGGAAACTGATTTTCAGCCGTTTACCGCAGGTACGATCGCGCTCTGTGTTGGATTCTTCGCCGGACTCGCGGGTGCCCCCGGCGCATTCATCCTTTCGCCCATTATGATGACAGTCCTGCGTGTACCAACCCGGTTAACAATCGGGTCAACCCTCGGTATCGTGCTGATGGCCTCCGCTTCCACTTCCGCCGGTAAGTTTCTCGCCGGGCAGGTCCACCCGGACCTCGCGGCCGCGGCCATCCTCGGTGCGATCCCCGGCTCATTTGCGGGATCGGCCCTGAGTCACCGGCTCGACGTCCGAACGCTCAGGTCCATCCTCGCCGTTATCATCGCCCTGGTGGGGATCACGATGCTCCTGCAATCGCTCGGTGTTTTTCCCCGGTCATGATCCGGCAATCCCGGGATCGACTGCCAGAGGTAAAAAATTACGGGATAGAGGATCAGTTCCATCGCCACCGACGTTGTGATGCCGCCGACCATCGGTGCGGCGATCCTCTTCATGACATCGGCCCCCGTTCCCGAGCTCCACATGATCGGCAGCAGGCCGATTACCGTCGTGAACATGGTCATCAGGATGGGTACATCGGCGGGTGCCGGAAAGGGGTGATAAAGGTGAGTGTTGAGATTTTCAGCCCCCAAACATCGTTAATTCAAGCGGATCCGCTATTCCTATCGATTCCACCGAATAAAACGGTTCCCCGTATTTAACGCCTATTTTGGCGCCATAGCTCTTCGCCCGGATTTCGAGAAAATCCATGAATGCAGAGTCGCTGAGTTTGGTGGCCGGCTCGGTCGACCCTGGGTCGTAGAATTGGGACTTATGGGCTTTGATGGCCTTCAATCGGACATTATAAACATTCGTGATATCGACTATAAATGAAGGGGTAAACTCGTACCACTGCATGTAATGGATATAGTTATTCGGGCGCCACGGTTCCTGCCGCTGTCCGTTCATGGTCGTTGAAATCTTCCTCAGGCCGGCATAGAACCACGCCTCCCGGCAGAGGTGATGGGCGTGCACATGGTCGGGATGCCTTTCATGCCAGTGGGGGATGATAATCAGCTTCGGCCTGTACTTGCGGATCAACATAATCATTTTCCTGACGTTGACGGAATTAACCTGAATATTTCCGTCGGGAATGTGGAGATTTTCGCGCACGCATCCCAGCGCCAGGGCGGCCATTTTTGCCTCCTTGAGCCGGATCGACCGGGTCCCGCGGGTCCCCAGTTCGCCCTCGGTGACATCGATAATGCCCGCCTTTCGGCCTTTTTTCACGAGTTTCGCAAGGGTGCCCGCACAGCAAAGTTCGACGTCGTCAGGATGGGCTCCGACGGCCAGGATGTCCAGTGGCATGTTTTCTTTGAGGAATAATGTCTGAGAGGGAAAAATATATATAAATCGATTTCAAAAGGCAACGGCTCAACATCCATTGATTCTGTGCACTTCAATGGATATATTCAGGTCCGATGAACGACTCCCGGCGCTACTCCGTTTCAGAACTCACCCTTCGGATCAAGCAGACCCTTGAGGACAGCTTTTCCAACATCACCGTGGAGGGAGAAATATCCAATTTCAAGATCCATTCGTCGGGGCACTGCTATTTCACACTGAAAGACGACCAGGCGCAACTTCAGGCGGTCATGTGGAGGGCGCGCGTTGCCGCGCTCCATTTTACGCCGGAAAACGGGATGAAGGTCGTCGCCAGGGGTACCGTCACCGTGTACCCCGTGAGGGGGGTGTATCAGCTCGACGTCGTTTCCCTCCAACCGGCAGGGATCGGCGAACTTCAGGCGGCGTTTGAACGGCTCAAACGAAAGTTATTCGAGGAAGGCCTTTTTGACGACCGGTTAAAGCTCCCACTTCCAATTTATCCTGCACGGATAGGCCTGGTTACCTCGGAGACCGGCGCCGCCGTCAGGGACATCGTGAACGTCATCTCGCGGCGGGCCCCCTACGTTGAGCTCATCCTCTGCCCGGTGAAGGTCCAGGGGGGCGGGGCGGCGGAGGAGATCGCGTCCGCGATCGGGATGTTCAACGAATATGGCGCGGTCGATCTGCTCATCGTCGGGAGGGGAGGGGGATCGATCGAGGATCTCTGGGCGTTCAACGAGGAAATCGTCGCACGGGCAATCGCGGCGTCGAAGCTCCCCGTCATCAGCGCCGTCGGACATGAAATCGATTATACCATCGCCGATTTCGTCGCCGACCTGAGGGCCCCGACGCCTTCTGCCGCCGCGGAGATTGCCGTGAAGTCCAGAGACGAAATCATTGAAAATCTGGCGAATTATTATTATACTGCAAAGAAATCCGTCGAAACGATGCTCGGGCAGCGCCGCGAGATCATCAGGGGATACCTCCGGAGTTACGCGTTTAACCTGCCCGCCGACCTGATCAGACAGCGGTCTCAGCGCCTGGACGAACTGAGGGTGTCCCTCTGGCGCATTACGGGGCATCGGACGGAATCGGTCCGTCGCCAATTGGCGTCGCTGCAGAAACGGGTCGAGAATCTCGACCCCTCGCGCATACTCGAGCGGGGATATGTCATCGTGTACCGCAACGGCAGGACGGTCGGCACCGCCAGAATGGTCGGGACAGGGGACCATCTGCAATTACGCTTCCGTGACGGAAGGGTCGGGACGCAGGCGCTCGGCCCGGAAGAAACAACAAACGAATCCTGACACGATGGCCAAGAAAGA
This sequence comes from Bacteroidota bacterium, assembly GCA_035292425.1. Classification (GTDB taxonomy): domain Bacteria; phylum Bacteroidota; class Ignavibacteria; order UBA10030; family SZUA-254; genus SZUA-254. Next base: position 6,077 of record DATDQD010000247.1, on the reverse strand, counting down.
GAACGCGAAACCTCAATCGTTCGAGGAGAGGATGCGCAGGCTCGAGGAGATCGTCGAGGCGCTCGAGAGCGGGGAGAAGCCCCTCGATGACGTCGTGACCATGTTCGAGGAAGGGATACGTCTTTCGACGGAATGCCTGGAATACCTGGGGAAAGCGGAACTCCGCCTGAAAAAACTCAGCCGCGACGCCGCCGGTAAATTCGAGCTCACATCGGAGGAAGATGAAGGATAATCAGAACCAGCCCGGACACCAGTACGCGCTGCTGAACGCGATCGACTCGCCCGCCGACCTGAGGGCCCTCAGCGTCCCCGATCTCAAACCCCTTTGCAGGGAACTCCGTGATTTTCTCATCGACGAAATTTCCAAGATCGGCGGGCATCTTGGGGCCGGCCTGGGAGCGGTGGAACTCGCGGTGGCCCTCCATTACGTGTTCAACACCCCGGAGGATAAACTCATCTGGGACGTCGGGCACCAGGCATACCCGCATAAAATCCTCACCGGCAGGCGGGACCGTTTCCATACCATCAGGCAGTTCGGCGGCATCAGCGGCTTCCTGAAACGGGAGGAGAGTCCCTACGACACGTTCGGCGCGGGGCATGCCAGCACCGCCATGTCCGCGGCGCTCGGCGTCGCCGCCGCGAGGGACCTGGCCGGAGACGGGTACAAAGTCGTCGCGGTCGTCGGCGACGGCGCCATGACGGGCGGCATGGCCTACGAGGCCATGAACAACGCCGGACTCCAGAAGCGGAACATGATCGTCGTCCTGAACGACAACAACATGTCGATCGCCCCGAACGTCTGGACGCTCTCGAATTATTTCACGGAACTGATCGCCAACCCGTCGTACAACCGGTTCAAGGCGAACGTCTGGGACCTTACCGGGAAACTCGACGCGGTGGGGGACAGGATCCGGAAGATTGCGTCGCGCGTCGAGGAAGGGATCAAGGTGGTGATCACCCCCGGGATACTGTTCGAAGCCCTCGGGTTCCGCTACTTTGGCCCCATCAACGGGCATAACCTCACGCAGCTGGTGAGGATCTTCACGGAGGTGAAGGACCTTTCCGGGCCGATCCTCATCCACGCCATCACGAGGAAGGGGAAGGGGTACGAACCGGCGGAGAAGGACGTCCAGGCCCTCCACGGAGTGACCCCGTTCGACAAGATCACGGGGATATCGGCGAAGAAACCCGAGACCGCGCCGTCCTATACCACCGTGTTCGGAAAAGCGCTCGTCGAGCTGGCCCGGAAAAACGACAGGATCGTCGGCATCACCGCTGCCATGCCCGACGGAACGGGTCTCGATCATCTGCAGAAGGAGATTCCGGCGAGATTTTTCGACGTCGGGATCGCCGAACAGCATGCCGTGACGTTTGCCGCCGGGATGGCGACGCAGGGATTCGTTCCCGTCGTGGCCATCTATTCGACTTTCCTGCAGCGCGCCTACGACCAGATCATCCACGACGTCTCCATCCAGCACCTGCACGTCGTCTTCTGCCTGGACAGGGCCGGGCTGGTGGGGGCGGACGGTCCGACTCATCACGGTGTCCTCGACCTCGCCTATCTCCGCTGCGTCCAGGACATGGTGGTCATGTCGCCGAAGGATGAGTCCGAACTGCGGGACATGCTCCACACGGCCGTGCAGTACAGGGGCGGCCCCGTCGCAGTGCGCTACCCCCGCGGAAACGGGCTCGGGGTGCCGATGAAAACCGGCTTCGACATCGTCCCGATCGGCAGGGCTGAAACCGTCAGGACGGGGAAAGACGTCGCCATCCTGGCCCTCGGGAACATGGTTCACCAGTCGCTCAAGGCGGCCGAGCTCCTCTCGAAGGACGGCATCGAGGCCGAAGTGGTCAACATGCGGTTCGTCAAGCCCGTCGATGAAACGATGGTCGCCGGCATCTGCGGGAGGTTTGGGAACGTCCTCACCGTGGAGGACCACGTGGTCGACGGCGGTTTCGGCGGCGCCGTCCTGGAGACCATCCAGAAGACCATCCAGAAGACGGGCCTCCCTTCACCCCGGGTCAGGCTGCACGGAATACCGGGCACGTTCATCGAGCACGGCACTCCCGCGCAACTGTACGCAATGCTGAAACTCGACGCGCCCGGAATCGCGAGCGTCGTGAAGGATTTTTTCAGGACGGAGCCCCGTTCGGCCCCGGCCGAACGGTCAATTTTACGATGAAAAAAATTCGAGTGGGCGTCGTCGGACTGGGCTGGGTCGCCCAGGTCTTTCACCTCCCGCTCCTCAACAAGATAGAAGATGCCGATGTCGTCGCCGTGTGCGACAAGGACAAGGCGCGCTCCAGGATGATCGGCGAGAAATTCTCGGTGCCGAACGTCTTTACCGATTACCGGCAGATGCTGGACCGTGACGACATCGATGCGATCATCGTCAGCACCAGCACCGACGCGCACCACCCGGTGACCATGGCGACGCTCCAGGCGGGCAAGCACGCCTTCGTGGAAAAACCGATCACGAGGACGTTCCAGGAAGCCCGGGAACTGACGGAGGAGGCGCACAAGCATAAACTCACCCTCATGGTCGGGATGAACAACCGCTTCAGGCCGGATTCCATGATCCTGAAGAGCTTCATCGAGAAGGGTGAGCTCGGCAAGCTCTTCTACGCGAAAGGCGGGTGGCTGAAATCACTCTCCGACACGAATCCCTGGATGACCAGGAAGGATAAATCGGGTGGGGGCGTGGTCCTCGACCTCGGGATCGTCATGCTCGACCTCATTCTGTGGATGATGGGGTTCCCGCCCGTCACCCGCGTTACCGCGACGATGTACGGCCACAAGACCAAAAGCGTCGAGGACACCTGCGTGGCCACCGTCAAGATGAAACCCGATTCGGTCCTGACGCTCGAGGTGAGCTGGTCGCTCCTGTCCGCCCAGGATTACTTTTACTGCAACCTCTTCGGAACCGAGGGGAGCGCACTGATCAATCCGCTCAGGATCCATAAACAGCTCCACGGCAGCCTCGTGAACCTCACGCCCGCTTCGTCCGACTCGCCGAACGGACTCTACCGGAAGAGTTACGAGACCGAGCTCCGGCACTTCATCGGGGCCCTTCGCGGGCTTCACCCCGTGGTGTCGACGGGGGAGGAGGCGATGGAGCGGATGAAGGTGGTCGAAGCGATCTACCGATCTTCCCAGAAGGGAAAGGAAGTCCGGCTGGGCTGATCCATGAAGGGATGCCTCATCGCCCTGCTGACCGATTTCGGCACCGGCGATCCGTACGTCGCTGCGATGAAGGGGGTCATTCTCTCGATCCATCCCGGCGCCCGGCTCACCGACATCACACACGACATCCCGCGCCACGACGTCACGTCCGCCGCCTATACCGTCCGTTGCGTCGCGCCGTACTATCCCGCCCGCACGATCTTCCTCTGCGTGGTTGATCCCGGGGTGGGAACGGATCGCCGCATCCTCTGCCTTCGGAAGGGAAAGCAGGTCTTCATCGCCCCGGACAACGGATTGCTGAACTTTGTTTCGGATCGGGGGAAGAGTGAACGGTGGTATTCATTGAAGATCCCGTTGCGACCGGGGGCCGTCAGTCCGACGTTCCACGGTCGCGACGTGTGCGCCCCGGCGGCAGCGCGGATCGCGGCCGGCGCGCGTTTGTCGATTGTGGCCCGGGCGATTCCCCTTCTGCACGCCCGGGACCTTTTCATCGACATCCCCGGGAGGAGAGGCGCCGTCGTGAAAGGATCGGTGCTCCACGTAGATCATTTCGGCAACATCGTCTCCAACATCAGGATGCCCGACCGGTCGCGCGCGGAGTTGAAACTCAGGATCGCCGGCAGGACGATCAGGCGGATATGCCCGGCCTATGAAGATGGCCCCGACCGCAGCCCGTTTTTAATCGGGGGAAGCAACGGGTTGCTCGAGGTCTCGGTGAAGCGTGGTTCCGCCGCGGACATCCTCAACGTGAAAACGGGGGACGGAGTAGAGCTGAGGACATGAAGACCGGGACCGAAGCGGCGTTCATGAAAGAATGTCTCGACCTGGCGGAGAAGGGCCGCGGGAAGGTCAGCCCGAACCCCCTTGTCGGCGCGGTCGTCGTTAAAAACGGCAGGATCATCGGGAGGGGATACCACCGCCGGTTCGGCGGAGCCCATGCCGAAGTGGAAGCGATGCGGTCCTGCCGGACAACCCTGCGGGGGGCCACACTCTATGTCAACCTCGAACCATGCTGTCACCACGGAAAAACACCACCCTGTACCGAACTGATCAGGGCATCCGGCATTTCCCGTGTCGTGATCGGCATGCGGGACCCGAATCCCCTTGTGGCTGGGAAGGGGATCCGAACCCTGAGGCGGGCCGGGATACCGGTGCGATCGGGGGTTCTTCATGCTGAGTGCGGGCGCCTCAACGAGGCCTTCACGAAGCACGTCACGACCGGGATGCCGCTCGTGACGCTGAAAATCGCGCAGACCCTGGATGGCATGGTGTCCGACCGCGACGGAAACAGCCGCTGGATCACGGGAGATCCGGCGCGCATCGACGCTCACCGCCGCCGGAGCCAATCCGATTGCATCCTCGTGGGAGCGGGAACGGTGACGAACGATGATCCGCTCCTGACGGTCCGGCACGTGACCGGTCCCCAGCCGATCCGCGCGATCCTGGATGGTAATTTTACCGCCCGTGCCGGGGCGAAGCTCTTCAGGCGTAGAGGGAAAGCCCCGACCGTCCTGATCACCACGGAGCGCGCCTTTCTCCGCCACGGCCGAAAAGCGAAGGCCATGGCAAAAAAAGGAGTCATGTTTATGGTCTTTCCGGGGGGCCGTTCCGGAGTCATTCCCCCGGGAGAGATACTCTCAGCGCTCGGCCGGCGGGGGATCACGTCGGTCCTGATCGAGGGCGGGCCCGGCACATGGGGGTCGTTCCTGAATGCCCGGTGCGCCGACAGGGTCGTCATCTATACATCTCCATCGTTGCTCGGGGGGGAACGGCGGGTATTCAGATCGCTGAAACCCTCCGTCTTGTCACACCGGCTGCAATTGAAAAACGTCTCGGCGGGGAAAATCGGCGAAGACATACTGACCGAGGGGGATATCGTCCACACATTGAAAATGAGGTGACCATGTTCACCGGTATCGTGCAGGAAATCGGGACGGTCGTCGGGTCCGTCAGGACGGGAAAGAACATCGCCCTGACCGTCCGTGCTGAAAAAACCGCACGGCATCTCAAACCCGGCTCAAGCATCGCGGTCAACGGGACCTGCCTGACGGCGGTGGAAACCGGCACGGACAGTTTCACGGCCGAGATCGTTGAAGAGTCGCTCCGAAAAACCGCGATGGCGTCCCAGCTGGAGAGAAAATATCTCAACCTCGAATTGCCCCTGCGCGCCGACGGCCTGATCGACGGGCATCTCGTCCTGGGCCATGTCGATACGACAGGCGTGATCACCTCGATCGAGGACAGGGGGGAGAGCTGGTGGTTCTCCGTGAGGATCCCGGGGGAATTTCTGCGGTTCATCGTCCACACGGGGTCCATCGCGATCGACGGGGTAAGCCTGACGGTGGCCGGTTTGGAGGGGGACGTGTGCAGGATTTCAATTATACCCCACACGATGAAGAACACGATATTCCAGTATTACCGGCTTTCCGAACGTGTGAACATCGAGGTCGACGTCATCGGTAAGTATGTCGAGCGTATGATGCGGGGCGAAAAAGGGCAGGCGGAGATTCAACCACATCACACCATAGGTTCCCTCAGAGATCAGGGATTCTGAAAGCCCCGTATCCCGCCTGACGTTACGGTCGGGGGGGGTTTCAGTCCTTGTAGAATTCAGGATTATTGCGTATCTTTACTGTCCCGGGAAACAATCAGATTTCAGGATATTTCAATGTATACATTCCTCGTTTCGATCGAAATCGTTATCAGCATTGTGCTGATGATCGTCATTCTCATGCAGTCCAGCAAGGGAGGGGGGCTCGCGGGAACCTTCGGCTCCAGCTCGGTGGGGACCGTCTTCGGCGTCAGGCGCACGGCCGACTTTCTGAGCCGGTCGACGACGATTTTGGCCACCATCTTCATCGCGCTCTGCCTGATCATCAATATTTTCTACCTT
>DATDQD010000246.1:0-7047 GCA_035292425.1 Bacteroidota bacterium | reverse complement strand
ATCCAGAAGGGCTCCACCCCCCGGGACAGGGTCGTCATCCGCTGGTTGTCGCCGAACGTCGAATGGATGTGCCACTTCCCGTGGGGGGTGAGGTAGTTGAGCATTTTCGTCTTCCCCACCTCCCTGCTGAACCGGAGGTCGGCATACTCGGTCGGGAGCGGCTTGGGTTTGTAGGTGGGGAGATGTTCACCGAAGTCGATGTAGCCCGGATGGTCGAGGTAGAAATGCTGGCGACCGGTCAGCGTCCTCCAGGGGACCAGCGTTTCTTTATTATAGGTAAAGGGAGAATAGGCCCGCCCGTTCTCGGTGATCCCCGACCACATCGGGCTGTTCAGGAGGCGCATCGGCCTCGCCTGGAGCTCGGCGTAACTGACCCGCACGCCGCGGTTCTTCTCGGCCAGTTGGGCCAGGGGCAGGCCGACCTTCTCCTCCATATTCTTGTACGACCGCCAGGCCAGCTCGCCGTTGGTGACCGTGGCGAGATGCAGGATCGCGTCGCAGACGTGGACGTCGTCTTCCAGCGACGGGTAGGTCTTCCCGTCGAAGGACACCGTCGGCCCGGTGATCAGCATCTGGTCGTAGAAATCGTCGATGGCGTACTTCGTCCCGTGCGCGCCGAGTCCGTTTGCCCGGGCCAGCGGACCGAACGAAATAAATTGATTGTAGACGTTTTTATAGTCCCGGGTGACGACGGAGAGCGACGGCATGGTCTTCCCGGGCACAGCCTCGATTTCGCCCCTGATCCATTCCTTCATCGAGGGCTGCGAGATCTCTGCGGGGGTATCGTGGGCGAGCGGCGTCGCCACGACGTCCTTCAGCGGTTCGGGGAAATGCGCCGGCGCCAGTTCCGAGAATTTTTTCGCGATGGCCTTGAAGATCTCCCAGTCGCTCTTCGATTCCCAGCAGGGCGGCACCGCGGCCGAGAGGGGATGGATGAAGCTGTGCATGTCGGTGGAGTTGAGGTCGGCCTTCTCGTACCAGGTCGCGGCCGGAAGGACGATGTCTGAATACAATGCCGACGTGTCCATCCTGAAGTTCAGGTCCACGACGAGGTCCATCTTCCCGTGCGGCACCTTGTCGTGCCAGACCACTTCCTTCACGGAATCCTTCGCCAGGTCCTCGGCGATCGCGTTGTCGTGCGTCCCAAGGTAGTGCCGGAGGAAGTATTCGTGCCCCTTGCTGCTCGACATCAGGGCATTGCCCCTCCAGATGTACCAGACTCTCGGCCAGTTCTCTTCGGCGTCCGGGTCCTCGACGGAAAATTTCAGCTCCTTCGATTTCAGCCGGTCGACCACGTAACGGGCGATTTTGTCGGGCGAGTCGGCCCCGGCTGCTTCGGCTTCCTTCGCAAGCTCCAGGGAATTTTTAGCGAACTGCGGATAGAACGGCAGCCATCCGTTGCGCACCGCGCTCACCTGGATATCCATCGTGTGCCCCTTCGCAATCGTGCCGGGCCGGCCGTCGGCGGGGACGGTGTGGTAGTCGGTGAAGGCTTTTTCATAGCGCCACTGGTCGGTGTGGACGTAGTGCCAGCTCGGGGCGTTCTGCTGCCGCGACGGGCCGTACCAATCCTTGGCGAAGGCGATGTTCCCCCACGGTTCGCCGGGCGCGAGCTTTTCCTGCCCGACGTAGTGCGCGAGGCCGCCGCCGTTCACGCCGACGCACCCGGTGAACATGAGCGCGTGGATCCCCGCCCTGTACATCAGGTTGGCGTGGTACCAGTGGTTGATCCCGGCGCCGATGATGATGGTGCACTTGCCGTTGGTGTGCACGGCCGTCGAGCCCCACTCGCGCGCGAACTGGAGGAGGTCCTTCCTGCCGATGCCGGTGTACTTCTCCGACCAGGCGGGCGTGTAGGGCAGGTCCGCGTCGTCGTAATCCTTCGGGTAATCCCCCTGCAGCCCGCGCCCGACGCCGTACTGGGCCATCAGCAGGTCGTACGCCGTGGCGACGGCAACCTTTTTCCCGTCGGCCAGCGTGATTTTTTTCACGGGCACGTGGCGGACGAGGGCGCGCCCCTCCGCGAAATCGTCGAAGCGAACGGGCACCGTACCGTCATTGATTTCAAGGAAGGTGAGCGCCGGATCGATCTCCGAACCGTCCAGGGCGTCCTTCAGCTCGAGGTTCCATTTCCCCTTCTCCTTCCCCCATCGGTGGCCGACGCTCCCCATCGGCATTTTCATTTTGCCGCTCTTCGAGTCCCACATCAGGAATTTCCATTCGCCGTTCTCCGCGGCTGTGTACGGGTCAAGCCGGTTTGCCCTCAGGAGCTGTCCCGGCTTGAATGCTGCTTTGCCGTCCCCCTGAAGTTCCACCAGGAAGGGCGCGTCGGTGTATTTTTTCGTGTAGTCGAGAAAGTAGGGGACCTTCTGCTGATGGTGGAATTCATTGAGCAGCACGTGGTTGACCGCCATCCACCATGCCCCGTCCTGCCCGGCGTTGACCGAGACCCAGTGGTCGGCGTATTTCGCCACCTGGTTGAAATCGGGGGAGAACACGTACATCTTCGTGCCGTTGTGCCTCGCCTCCGCCGCGAAGTGGCAGTCGGGCGTGCGGGTCATGTTCAGGTTGGAGCCCATCACGGCGAGGAGTTTCGCGTTGTACCAGTCCGCCGATTCGTTGACGTCGGTCTGCTCCCCCCAGGTCTCGGGAGAGGCGGACGGAAGATCGCAGTACCAGTCGTAGAATGAGAGCGATATTCCTCCAAGGAGCTGCATCAGCCTCGCCCCGGCCGCGTAGCTCACCATCGACATGGCGGGGATTGGCGAAAAACCGGCGATCCGGTCGGGACCGTGCTTCTTTATCGTATGAACGTTGGCGGCGGCCATGATCTCCAGGACGTCATCCCACGTGGCCCTCCGGAACCCGCCCTTTCCGCGGGCCTTCTGCCACCGGCGGCGTTTCTCCGGGTCGGAGACGAGCGCCTTCCAGGCGTCCACCGGGTCTTCGTGCTCCATGCGCGCCTGCTTCCAGAGATCCATCAGGGCCCCGCGGATGTAAGGATATTTCACCCTGAGCGGGCTGTAGAGGTACCATGAAAACGAGATTCCCCTCTGGCAGCCCCTCGGCTCGTACGGGGGCAGTCCATTTTCCAGCAGGGGATAGTCGAGCCCCTGCATCTCCCACGTGACGATGCCGTCTTTGACATGAATCATCCACGTGCAGGAACCGGTGCAGTTCACGCCGTGCGTGCTCCGGACCACCTTGTCCGACTGCCAGCGGTTCCGGTAGAATTCCTCCCAGCTCCGGAGTTTCGGGTCGGTTTCGTCCTTGATCCACGGTATGCTGCCGTTGTTATTCATTGACGTTCTCCAGCTTTTTCGATTGAACGAGCGGCCGACGCACGGCGCGGAACCTCTTGTTCCAGACGACGTCGAAGAGGCCGAGGACCAGGAGCGTGCCGCCGAGTCCGATCAGCACAAAATTCAGCCGGGCGGTCGACGCGTCCACCGGGCTCCGCTGCAGCGTGCTCTGGAAGTAGGCGACCAGCGCGAGGATTTCCTCGGGCTCGAGGGATTTCTGGTTGAAGACCGACTGCATGGTGGGCGTGGCCGGGGCGGAGAGCCAGACGGAGAGCGTCTTCCTCCCCCCGTAGCGCTCGAAGACCGTCGTGAGGTCGGGGGCCAGCGTCCCGCCGCCGAACCCGGCGATGCCATGGGCGGCGTGGCAGGAGAGGCACGACGGTCCGCCGTTTTTAAGGGACACGGTCCCGAGGAACATCTCCCTCCCGAGGTCGATGTCGCGCTCGGTGAAGGGCCGGTCGCTGATCTGTATGCCGATAAACTGCGATTTCGCGAGATTTGATTCGGCTTCGATGAGATCGAGGAGCGATTCCGCCCTCGCCTTCGTCATCCCGGGAAGGGCCGGCATGACCGCGCCCCTGGCGTCTTTCTGGAGTTCGAGCGCATAGGGGTCGCCCGCGTCGAGCATGCCCCTGGGGTCCACGACGAAGCGCGAAAGCCACGCGCGGTCTTTCCGCGCAACAACATTCTTCAGGTCCGGGCCGGTGAGGCGGCCGCCGCCGATCGTATGACAGCTTGCGCAGTTTTGTTTAAAAAAGGCCGCCGTCTCCTGTCCGTACACGGCGTCGTGGAGGAGTATCACGGCAAACGCCGCCGATGCGGCCACTCGCGCGAACAATTGAAGGTTCATGAGATTCTCCCGGATCTGTGATTTCATGGACGGATGGCGGCGGTTTGGTTTATGATCTCCCGCTCGAGCCGTTCGAGTGTTCGGAGGAGGTCCGATTTCAACCGGCAAGCCTCGCCGGACGCTTCCGCGGCCATGAAGTCGCTCGTCAGTTTCTCCTTTTCCTCTTCGGGAAGCCGCATGTCCGCCATCACAAAAAGGATGTGGTCTTCCTTCATAATGTGGCCCCTCAGGAGCGCCAAAAACTCGCGCGCCGACCGGCAGAACTCCGGCACGGCGTTCTCATTGCCCGATTCCATCTCCTGGAAGGCGTCCCCCATCGAGCGGACCAGCGCGCGGCCCTCGTCATGCTCGGTCTGCATCACCGCCAGCGGCCCCATCTCCCTCGGCAGCCCGCTCCGCTCGAGCGCGGGGAACAGGAACCCTTCCTCCTTGCCGTGGTGACACCTGTCCGCGAAGAGGCGGATAAACTGCATCGTCCCGCCGATGAGCCCGGCGGCGACGCGCCCGCCCCCTTCGAGCTTCAATGCCGCGGCTTCAAGAACATTCAGAGCGCGTTCGATCGCGCGGTGCTCCTGCATGAGTATTTCGGTCGCTTTCATGATTGTGACTCCATGTTATGAATGGGCTCGTATCGTCCCGGGTAGCGAGTCCAATCTGGCATTCATTTTTCCCGTCAACTCGTCCACGGTGGTTTCGCTCAGCATCCTGAGGATGCCGGCCTTGGACGCCTTCCATGCGTCGTGCATCGGACAGGGCTGGTGTTCGTCGCACTCGGGGAAACCGAGCACACACCGGTCGATGGAGGATGCTCCGTCAATCGACCGGGCGATGTCGAGCACCCGGATGTCCGCAGCCGGTTTCCCCAGCCGGAACCCGCCGTTGGCCCCCTTGGTGGATTGGACGATCCCGTTCCTGTTCAGGATCTGGAGGATTTTCCCGAGGAAATGGTGCGGGATGTTCAAAGCGTCCGATATCTCCCTCACATGGACTGCCGCACCTTCTCTCTCTCTCGAGAGATAGATGACCGCCTGGAGAGCGTATTGACAGGAACGGGAAAAGATCAGTGACATTGATATTCGGATATTCAGACTCTTTTATCCGATTCAATTTTTATGCCAGAGTCGACCCGGCGTAAAACACCCTTATCCTCAAAAAAACGATGATTGATGGGCTTTCGGGAGGGTCAATTCTATCAACAATGAAAAAGTGGGTGAGGTCTGCCTCACCGTTGAGAATGCTTCAGGGGTATCCGGTAGGGTGGGATTCCGCGTGACCGGGCGCCGGATACCGGGGACAATTTCCCCGGCGGGACCTACATTTCAAACCCGTCCCGGATCTGGTCCATCACATGGAATTTCTCGGCGAGTTCGGCCTTGATGTTCTCCAGGAACCGGATCATTTTTTCCTTCCTGATCACCAGGTCGTTGAGCATCACTTTCACGTCGGGGTACACGCACTGGTCGCGGAGGTCGCTGTAGCGCAGAATCTGCTGACGCTCTGCCTGGAGGGCGGTCTCGACGGCCGTGCAGGTATCGCGGCAGGTTCGCGGGCAAAGTTTGTCCTTGTTCGTCATATGATTCCCCTTATAGTTGTGCGACGTTTCCGACCAGTGATTGTCCCAGTTCAACGGCTTCCCTGTTGACCGGTATGAGATGGTGATATCGTTCGGGCAGGACCTTTGCGAGCGCCTTCATGACGGAGTCCGCCGCGACGGCTTCTGATACCCCGAGGAGCGCCCCGACCATGATCATGTTCGCGACCTTCTTGTTCCCGAGCCGTTCCGATTCGTGCGCCGCTTCCACCGGAAAAACCGAAATGTCGGTCCGGGTCGGCGGCTGGATGATGACGCTCTTTTCGTACAGGAGGTTCCCTCCTTTTTTCACGCTCTTCCCGAACTTGTCGAGGGAGGGCTGGTTGAGGGCCACGACGGTGTCGAAGGAGGTGACGATCGGCGAGCTGATCGGTTCCGAGGACAGAATCACGATGCAGTTGGCCGTCCCGCCTCTCATCTCGGGGCCGTAGGAGGGCATCCACGACACTTCCTTCCCGTCGAGCATCCCCGCGTAGGCGAGCGTCATGCCCATCGAGAGGACGCCCTGCCCCCCGAATCCGGCGATCAGGATTTCCTGTGTCATCGTCAGATGCCTTTCGTTGGTTGCAGGACACCGTCCGCCTTCAGATCGCCGAGCGGGTAGTGGGGGAACATGTGCTCCTCCATCCACGTGTTGGAGACGACGGGGGTCATCTTCCAACCCGAGGGGCAGTTCGAAACCACTTCGATCAGGCAGTAGCCCTTACCGTCCTTCTGGGCCTGCAGGGCTCTCTGTATCGCCTTCTTCGTCTTCCTCACTGCTGCCGGCGTATGCACCGCCTGCCGGGTGACGTAGTACGCCCCGGGGAGCATCGCGATGAGTGCGGTGATGTTGAAGGGGAACCCCTGAGTGGCCTGCTCCCGTCCCGCGGGCGTCGTGCTCGTTTTCATCCCCAGGAGGGTGGTGGGGGCCATCTGGCCCCCCGTCATTCCGTAGATGCCGTTATTGATGAAGATGACCAGGATGTTTTCCCCCCTGTTGGCCGTATGGATCGTCTCGGCGGTGCCGATCGCGGCCAGGTCGCCGTCTCCCTGGTAGGAGAATACGAACCTGTCGGGGAGCATTCTTTTAATGCCGGTGGCCACGGCCGCCGCCCTGCCGTGGGCCGCCTGCTGCATGTCGACGTTCATGTAGTTGTAGGCGAACACCGAGCAGCCGACCGGGGCGACCCCGATGGTTTTGTCCTGGATGTCCATTTCCTCCAGGACCTCCATGAGCACCTTATGAACGACGCCATGGCCGCACCCGGGGCAGTAGTGCATCCTGTTCCCGGTCAGCGTGTCCGGTTTTTCCCAGACCGGCT
>DATDQD010000245.1:0-6793 GCA_035292425.1 Bacteroidota bacterium | reverse complement strand
CCGCGTGACCCGGTTCGCGATCCCCACGGGGGAGAACGACGCGCTGATGCCGGAGATCATCACCCCGTTGTCGCTCAGGGCCCAGAAAAAACCGGGCGTGAATCCGCCGATGCTGATGACCCCGGGGTAGACGTTCAGGTGGACCTTGTAGTCTGAAACACCCGAGACGATCAGCGACCACATGAGCGAGTTCTCCCTGTCGTAGAATATCCCGGCGTTCCAGGTCAGCGTCGTGGTGAGCTTCCGCCGGTCGCTCCCCGCGTCGGCATCCACGAGTTCCTTCGCCCTGATTCCCGCCCCGAACGACCAGCTCCCCGATCCGTCCGGGCTGTAGGAAAGTCCCACCAGTCCCGTCAGCCCCCAATAGTAGAAGAGACTGAACTTCTCCGCGAACGGCAGCCCCCATTTGATGGAATAGTTGATTCCCTGGTTTTCGATGGTTCCGGTGAAGGGGCTCCAGGCCGGCTGGAGCGACCAGTCGGCGAGGTGGAGCGTGTTCGCGAAAAATTCGGGGACGCCGCCGATGCTGAAGAGCACGATCCCCAGGGGATCGAAGATCAGAAGGTCGGCCACGGGGTCAACGTTCGTCCCGACGTAGGCGTTGTTCTCCACCGCCTCGTTCAGGACATGGTAGAAGGTCATCGTCGCGATGGCCGAGACGGTCGGCCCCGGGAATCCGTGATACCGGTACCACTCCTCCATCTCGACATACTGCATCCCCCCGCCGATGAGGTGGTTCTGGTAGTTGGGCCAGTACTGGGCGTTTTTACGGTTGAGCGTCGTGGGGAAGATCTCGTTCGCGACGAAATCGCCCCAGCCGTATTCGCGGATCGAACCGCCGGGCCGCGAGAGGTTGGAGAAGACGTTCCGGAACCCCGTTCCGAACCGGATGTCGTTGATGTCGCGTTTCAGGTTGCCGTACTGGAGGATGCCGAAGCCGCCGTTGATCGTCATGCTCACCGGATTGACGAGCGCCTCCGAGCCGTAGCCGCGGCCGCGGTAGAAGAGGTACGGCTCCTCGTCCTGGGCAAGTCCTGCATCCGGGAGGAGAAACGCGGCAACGATGGCGATGGCGTGAAGGGATTTCATGGCGTCCATGGTGTGGGAAATAATACGAAAACTCCGGCCTCGAACCAATCGCCCGAATATAAATAAAAAGCCCGGCGCGGTTGCACCGGGCTTCCCGAATCGGCCGCCGGGGAGGGTCGCCTGTCTACGCAGCGTCCGGCGGCCTTCTCCGAGTTTCGTCAGTCTTCCAGCACCAACCCCTCCACGTTCTCGAGCGACGTCACCCCGTCTTTCACCAGCCTGAGCGCCATCTGGCGGATGGTCTGCATCCCGTTCGCCAGGGCATTGACGCGCATGGCCTCCTCGTCGATGAAGTCCTGCGACTTGAGGATGATCCTCCGCAGTTCTTTATTGATGACGAGTGACTCGTAGATGCCGATACGCCCGCGGAACCCCCGTATGCAGTGCACGCACCCGACCGGCTTGTAAAACTTGACCTCCTGGATTTCCTGCTCGGTGAAACCGCATTCGACCAGGAGGACGGAGTCCACGTTTTCGTCCACGACCTTGCAGCGTTCGCACAGTTTCCGGATGAGGCGCTGGGCGACCACGATGTTGATCGTGTAGGCGAGGAGGAACGGCTCTATCCCCATATTATAAAGACGGGTGATCGCGCCGATCGAATCGTTCGTGTGGAGCGTTGAGAAGATCAGGTGGCCGGTGTTCGCCAGCTTGACGGCGAGGTCGGCCGTGATCTTGTCGCGCATCTCACCCACCATCACCACGTCGGGGTCGTGGCGCAGGAGCCCGCGCAAGGCGCCCTCGAAGTCCAGCTTGTGGTTCAGTTTCACCTGCCGGCAACCCTCGATGAGGTACTCGACGGGGTCCTCGATCGTGATAATATTAATGCCCGGATCCATGATCGTCTGGATCGCCGCCAGCTGGGAGGTGGATTTCCCGCTGCCCGTCGGTCCGGTGAAAACCACCATCCCCTGCGGTTTGCGGATCGCCTTGAGGAAGGCGCCGAGCGTATCGGACGGCATGCCGAGGGCCCCGAGCCCGCCGGATGCTTCGGCGCCGCGCAGGATACGGATGACGATCGATTCCAGCTTGGCTTTCAGGTCGGTGCCGTAGATCGGCATCGTGGAGAAACGGAAACGGATCATCTTGTTGTCGATCATCCGCTGGGCGAACCCGTCCTGCGAGAGCAACTTCTCGAAGCGGTCCAGGTTCTTGGCCCGGTCCTTGATGACGGTCAGCACCGCCTCGGCGCGCACGTCGGTGATCGCGCTCCAGAGCGAAAGCCGCCCGTCGATCCTGAAATGGAATTCCACGCGGTGCGGCCCCTTGGGGATCACGTGGATGTCGCTCGCGCCGGTCCGGGTGCCGTCGGTGAGGAGGTTCTCGATCAGCTCGTTCAGCTTTCCCCGCCCGATCTCGTCCTCGAGCGACTTCTCCATCTCCTTTTCGTTCTCCTCGTCGGAGAGCTCCGAATCCGACTCGAGGCCGAGCTGTTTCGCCCCCTGGTCGAAGGCGAGCTGGCGCCACAATTCGGTGTAGTCGCCGAGCGCCACGTACCTGATTTCGTACTTCTGGTAGCCGAACGCCCTCGCGACCGTGTGGACCTCGGGGTGCGTGGTGTCGGGGGTGATCAGGATGAGCTTGTCCACGCTGCCGTTGAGGAGCTCGAACGGCAGGATCTTCATCTTCACCGCCGTTTCGTAGTTGCGCGGCGGGAGGGATGCGAGGGTGGCCCGGATGAACTTGAGGCGTTCCTTGTCCTCGAACATCGCGGTGGGGTCGGCCACCTCGAAGGAGTAGTGGCGCGCGACGAGCGAGTAGAGCGCATCGCGGTCCACGTTCAGGTCGTCGATCAGGATGTCGATGAGGCGGCGTTTATCCTGCTTGGTGCGCTGGATTTCGAATGCCTTCTCGACGGTCTCCTTCGTCGCGACGCCCTCCTTGACGAGGACGTCCTGGAGCCTCATGGTCGGGAGTTTTTTGCTTTCCGGCGCGGACGGGGAAGCCCCCGCGTTCCCGCCGGGCTGGCCCTTCGCACCGGAGCCGGATTTCCCGGATTTGGGCTTGATGAGGTTTTGGTCTTCAAAAATGATCTCCGCGGGACGCTGGTTCCCGGACGGATGCTGCGTTCCGTCCCCGGGCGGCGTTTTCGCTCCGATCCCCACGGAGTTTGAGATGTTGGAGAGAAAGCTCTTCTTCTTCTCTCCATCGTTTGTGGTAGACATGTCACCCTCTTAAAAATAACGCTGCTGAACGACCCCTTCCAAGGTACGCGGGTAATGTAAGCCGGAAGCCCCGAACAATCGCGTGACTGACCGCACAGTGTGACAGGGAACAACGAAAAAGGGGGGATTTTCAGGAGCGCCCGGGAGAACATGCGCTCCCGGGGCGTAACGGGGGCGGAACCTATTTTGCCGCGCGCGCCTCCCTGAGCGATTCGGTGGAGGTCTCCAGCAGTTTCCTGGCCTCGTAGGCTTCGAGATCGCGGATGGTGTGATGGATCCTTGTCATCGCCCCGTCGATCCTGTCGAGCCAGCGCATGATTTCCGGGTCGCCGTTGAATTTCCTGCGTATCTCCTGCGTGGTGGTGGAGATGATCGCGAGCGGGTTATTGACGTTGTCCTGGAGCAGCATCATGATGTCTTTCAGCAGGCTGCCGTAGATTTCCTGGCGGTCCAGGAGCCGTTCCACGCTGTGCCTGCTCTGTTCCTCCTGTTTCTGGGACTTCCGGGCGCTCTGGAGTTGAATGAGCGCGGCGGAGGCGATCCAGAGAAAGATCAGCGAATCGTACTGGACGATATATTCCCAGAAGGTCCTTTTTCCCCCGGCATGGCCGAGAAAATCAACGGTGGTGGCAAGGTAATAGAGGTAGATGACGACGCCGGCGATGACGACCGGATATTTTGAGACCAGCTTCCTGATGGGGGTGAACAGCCTTTTCCACATGGGGGATTCCCGGTTTATCAATGGTTGTTGAATTTTGACCCGAAGAACGCGAGGATCCTCGTCCAGGCGTCCTTCGCATCCGCTTCGCGATACCCTCCGGCGTTGCCCGGGTTCATGAACGCATGGCCCGCCTCGGGGTAGATGGTGACGTTCACGTCCTTCTGCATGCCCTTCGCCGTGCCCTCGAACTCGAGCACGCTTTCCTCGGGGATGCCCTTGTCCCTGGCGCCGAAAATTCCCAGGATCGAGGCCCCAATGCCCGCGATCGCCGACGAGTCGGTCACCAGCCGGCCGTAACAGATCACCGCCGCCGATAATTCGGGGATCGCCACCGCCGCCTGCAGGGAATAACCGCCCCCCATACACCAGCCGACCGATCCAATTTTCGCCGGGATAACGTCCTTCCTCCCCCTGAGATGGTCAAAAGCGGCCTTGAGGTCCCGCGCGGCCCGGTCCTCCGGGACACCGCGCATCAGCTGGTGGGCGTCATCGGCGGAGTCGGCGACTTTTCCGCGGTAGAGGTCGATGGCGAGGGCGATGTATCCTTCCTTCGCCAGTCTTTCCGCGCCCTCCTTCACCCAGGCGTTGAGCCCCCACCACTCATGAATCACCATGATCCCGGGGAAGGGCCCCTTTCCCTCGGGAACGCAGAGCCAGGCCGAAACCGTGTCTTTTCCGCTCGCGTACCTGACGACCGAAGAGCGGAATTTTCCCTGCGCGGCCGTCGTCGTCACCCCGGCGGAGCATGCGAGGGAAAAGAGGAAGAGAAAGAACGATACGCGGCGCGCAGTCATCTGATCACTCCGGGGTTTGATATCCCGACAACCGTTGTTGGACAAAAAGTTACACAAGAATAACAAACTGCGGCGAGATTCGCAAGGGGGAAGGGATGGACCCCACCGATTCGCAAAAATTCAATGTTGGATGCCGCCGTAAAAATGAGTAATTTATCGTATATTTTTCGCGGGCGGCGATCTGCATCGGCTCCCGGTACCGGCAGTGCAGACAATCACTCTTCACGACAGTGGTATGAGGAAATCTATCATTCCGATCGCGATCGCTTTTCTGCTGGCCGCCCCGGCGGACCGGTCGATTGCGCAGGAGTCCGGCTCCGTGCGATTCCTGGCGAATTATGTTCCGCCGTCGGGCGGCCCCTACACCGCCGGCTGCTGGGGGTGGACCGACTCTGTCAGCGGCCGTGAATACGCCCTGCTCGGGAATTACACCGGCACCTCCATCGTGGAAATCACCGACGTCGGGAACATCGTCGAGCGCGATTTCATCCCCGGGGCGACGTCCCAGTGGAGGGAGATTATGACCTGGGGCCATTACGCGTATGTCGTGAGCGAAGGCGGCGGCGGGACGCAAATAATTGATCTCTCGTACCTCCCGGATTCGGCGCACCTCGTGAGGTCGTTCATCTATACGTCGGGGGTGAAGAGCACCAACCGCGGCCACACGGTCCACACGCGCGACGGGTACCTCTACCTCAACGGATGCGCCCAGTGGAGTCCGGGCGGGGTTCTTATTTTTGACCTCGCGGATCCGGAGAACCCGCTCTTCACCGGCGAATACGCGCGCAATTACATCCATGACTGTTTCGTGAGGAACGACACGATCTTTGCCGCGGCGATTTACGGTATCGGCGTCGACATCATCGACGTCACCGACAAGTACGCGCCCCAATACCTGTACACGATCGCCTACTCCGGCGCCGGGACCCACAACACGGCGACCACCACCGACGGGCGATATGTCCTCAGCACCGATGAAATCAATTCCACCCCCAAGACCCTGAAGATCTGGGACCTCTCGTCGCCCCCCGTTTTCCCAAAGGTCGCGGAATACGTCGGCAGTCCCACGGCGATCGTTCACAACGTCTTCGTGAAGGAGACGCTCGCGATCATGTCGTATTACACCGCCGGCATCCGCGTCGTCGACATCTCCGACCCGGAGAATCCCGTCGAGCTCGGCGGATACGACACGCGCCCCGCCGACGAATCGGCCAGCTACACCGGCGCCTGGTCCGTCTATCCCTATTTCCCGTCGGGAAAGATCATCATCGGGGACATGGGAGACGGGATGTTCGTCGTCGACATGAACACCGCGGCCCCGCGCATGCCCTCGGGCGTGACGGTCTACAGCGATTACGCCACCCCGGCGGCGGTCTCGCTTTCCTGGACCGATCCCGCCCTCACCGTCGGGGGTGACACGCTCACGACGCTGGTGGTGCGCGTGTACCGGGACGGGACGTTCCTGGCCTCGGTCCCCGGCGGCGCGCAGGCGTACGCCGACAGCGGGCTCACGCTGCACCAACAGTACTCCTACGCGCTCACCGCGGTCAGCGGCGGCGATTCGAGCACGCCGGTCACCAGGACGGTCTATGCCGGAGGCGCGGCGCAGCCCGCGAAACCCTCCCCGTTCCGGGCGGTTGACCTCGCCGAGGGCGTGCGCCTGGAATGGACCAATCCCTCGACGCAGGCGGACGGGACCCCACTGAACGACCTCGATGCGATCGAGGTCTACCGCGACGGCGTGCTGCTCGCCATGATCCCGGCCGGGTCCCCCGATACCGGCCTAGCCGCGTCGTACAACGACACGACCGTCGGTTATCACCGCTACCGCATCAGGGCGCGCGACAACGAGACGCCCGCATATTACAGTTCGTTCACCGATTCGCTCCTGGGATACGGCGGGCTCCTGTCGTCCTACTCGGAGGACTTCGAAACCGGCGGCACGGGGCTCCTGAAAACCGGCACGTGGGACACGACCCGCGCGCTCGCCGTGTCGGGGTCCGGCTCGATGACCGACAGCCCGG
>DATDQD010000244.1:0-15014 GCA_035292425.1 Bacteroidota bacterium | reverse complement strand
GGGGCGGGCCTCGCGGCCGTCTGGCCGGAGTTTCTGTCCCTCATCGCCTTCGCGGCGGTGACGATCGGCATCAGCACCGCGCGGCTGAGCCGCCGGAGGGGCTAAAATGAAGGGATTGAAATGAAGGGACAGAGATGAAGGGGGTCCCCGGCGTGCTCGCGAGCCTCGTCCGGAAGGAGTTTTACCTGATCCGCCGCGACAAACGGATGCTCGGCCTCTCGATCGCCGCGCCGATCCTGCAGGTGCTCCTCCTCGGATACGCGGCCACGACCGACATCCGGGGGAGCAAACTGGTCGTCGCCGACCTGGACCGGACGGCGGAGAGCAGGGATTTCGTCAAGAAATTCACCAGCACGGAATATTTCACGTACGCGTACTCGGTGGACAATTTCGACGACGTGGACGGCTACCTGATGCGCGGGAATGCCTCGGCGGCGCTCCTGATCCCGCCGCGGTTTGGCGACAACATCCTCGCGGGAAAACCGGCCGCGCTGGAGATCGTCTTCGACGGGACCGACGCCAACACGGCGAGCGTCCTCCTCGGGTACGCCACCCAGATCGTCAGTTCGTACTCGCAGACCGTCAGGCCCGAAATCAGGATCCCGGAGGGCCCCGGAATACCGGGGAGGATCACGCCCGAGCCGAGGGTCTGGTTCAACCCCGACCTGAAAAGCCAGTATTTCATGGTCCCGGGGGTCGTCGCCCTCGTCCTGATGATCATCACGATGACGCTCACGTCGCTCGCGGTCGTGAAGGAAAAGGAGATGGGGACGCTCGAACAGCTCATGGTCGCGCCGATACGGCCCTACCAGCTCATCCTCGGTAAGCTGATCCCGTTCGTGATCATGGGATTCGGGAGCGTCACGATCATCCTGACGGTCGCGAAGTTCTGGTTCGGAATCCCGATGCGCGGCGAATTCCTGACGCTCTACACCCTTTCCGGCCTCTTCATCCTGACGACGCTGGGGCTCGGGCTGTTCATCTCGACGATCGCGAAGAGCCAGCAGCAGGCGATGCTGATCGCGCAGTTTTTCTTCTTCATGCCGTTCACGTTCCTGGGAGGGTTTACCTTCCCGATTTCAAACATGCCCGAGGTGATCCAGTGGCTCACCTACCTCATCCCGCTGCGCTATTTCCTGGAGATCCTGCGGGGGGTGTTCCTGAAGGGGGCGGGGTTCGCGGAGCTCTGGTTCCAGGCGCTGATGCTGAGCGCTCTCGGCGGGACGATCTTCACGCTGAGCGTCCTCCGGTTCAGGAGGCGCTTGGGATAATAAAAAAGCCGGCCCTCTGGGGGGCCGGCATGGTTATTCGGTATTCTCTGCAACTATTTCATCAACACCATCTTCCTGACCGTCGAGAAGCTCCTTCCGATGCCGTTCCCATCCTCTCCCGATTCCATTCTGGCCGACAGGCGGTAGAAATACACGCCGGAACTGTACGACGAGGCATCGAGGGCGATTTCAATGTATCCGGCGTCCTGGAGCTCGTTGTCGACCGGCCGTTCGATCACCTGTCCCAGCATATTGTAGATGGTGATCGAGACGTAACTGTCCTCGGGGAGGTAGTACTCGACAGTCGTGGTCGGGTTGAAGGGATTCGGGTAGTTCTGCGACAGCTCGAATTCGTCCGGCACGAACTCCGCGATCACATCGCGTCCGGCCTGCGGCCGCATCGCGGTGGACGTGTCGAACCTCAGCCAGGGCACCGAATCGATCGGCCAGACGCCGGTGAACATCAACCCGGTGGAAAAGCTGACGGTGTCGAGCGGGCCCTGGAACGACCGGTTGATTTTTTTGATGCGGTCGAAGAGGGTGTCCTCGCCGATCCCCGTGAATTCGGGTATCATCACGCAGGTCGGGTTGACCGCGGTGTCGGGGAAGGACGACATGTACTTGTCCAGGTACCCGGCGATTTCGCGCACGGACATGTTATTGAGGGGCATCGCCGGCCCCGTTTCTTCGTCGTAGACGAGGTCGCCGAAACCGGGCGGCATGTTGAGGTTGTCGCTCCCGCGGATGTTGACCCTCAGCGCGATCGCCTCGGCATAGAGCATATTGTTGTGCCGCTTCGGCATGAGGTATTTCTGCTGCCGCACGATCGGCCGCAACGCCGTTCCCTCGAAGCGGTCGATGCAGCGGGGTACGCCGAGGTGCATCCTGTCGCCCCGTTCGATCAGCGACTTGATGACGGCCTTGTAGTTCGGATGGATCACCGAGTGCGCGCCGCCCATCCCCACCCTGAGGCCGGCGCCGACCGCCTCCAGCAGGTTGATCGTGTTGGGCATCGGGAACCTGAGCACGTTGAGGGTAAACGTCCCGGTGAACTGGGGAGGCGCGACGGTGAGGTTCGACCTGGTCCACCACCATTTCTTGATGCTCTGCGGGATCGCCTTCCTTCCGAAGCCCGAGACCGTGACGGAGCCGCCGGGAGCGAGCGGCGTGTTGAGCGTGATCTCGGCCAGCTTGTTCTTCGCGCCGATGAGGAGAACGCCCGGTTTGTCGAAGGTCAGGGAATCCCTGAGCGCGACGTTGAACCGGATATGCAGGACGCTGACGGTCGTCGTCTCGGCGTTCACGAACACCGCGGTGAACTCCACCTTGTCGGGGACCGGCGCGACCGGCTTGGTCTTGTGCTTCGCGTTCTTGCCGAGCGCGAGGCTTTCGGGCGAGAACGTCCGGAAATTCGTGGAGAAGAGGCTGTCGGACGTGTTTCCGAAATCGACGCCGGCGAGGTCCTGCTCGGGGCCGAGGAGGATGGAGTGGGTGTGGAAATTGGCCGGCCAGGTCTGGCGCCATCCCGGTCTCCACGATTCACTGACAGTGTAGTTGCCCGGCCAGAGACCGGTGAAGACGTAGTCCCCGTTCACGTCGGTGTAGACGGACGCGGTCGACTTGCCGCTCAGGTTGATTCTCCAGTTTCCGATGCCGGTTTCACCCAGATCACGGATGCCGTTGTCATCGAGGTCGTCCCATTTCGATCCGGCGATGCTGCCCATGACGATCTGGTAGTTTCCGAAATTGATGGTGTCGACGTACGTGCCGCCGGCGAGGAAGAAGGTGTGGGCCGATTCCGGGGGAGCGGGGTATGAACGCCACCAGCCGTCCTGCCCGAATTCCTCCACCTTGTACGCCCCCTCGGGGAGGCCCACGAAACCGTAATACCCGCTGTCGTCGGTGACGCGCAGCCGGCTCTTCGTGCCGCCGAGCTTGATCGTGAAGCCGGGCACGCCCGGCTCGTGCAGGTCGTAGACGCCGTTCCGGTTGATGTCATCGAATTTTCTGCCGAAGATCGAGTTGACAGAGTCAGAATAATAGTTGCCGAAGTCTTTTCCGCCCAGGACGGAAATAATGTCGGGGACGACGACCGTGTACGTCTCGGTCGGCGGAAATGTCTGCACCCAGTACGGCCGGTCGGCCTCGTAAATTTTATAGGTCCCGGGCTCGTACACGGGGATCGACCAGGCGCCGAGCGAGTCGGTCCGGTCGAACCGGATCCGCACGCCGTTGGTGTCGGTGAGGGTGATCTTCCACTCGCCGAGAAGCGTGTCGCCCCCGTCCTGGAAACCGTTTCTATTGATGTCGTGGAACTTCACGCCGGTGATGAAACTGGCCTGCCTCCAGTTGCCGAAGTGGATGCTGTCGACCAGCGTGTCGGGTGTCGAGAGGGAGACGGGCCACGTTCCGCCGCCGGGATATGTCTGCGTCCAGCCGGCCTGCGGCTCCTCCGAGATGGTGTAATCCCCGAGCGGGAGGGTCAGCCAGTAGCGGCCCCGGTAGTTGGTCCTGGTCGTGAGGCCGACCGGCCCCGTTGCGGTGATGAGCCAGTCGCTGATGCCGCGTTCGTGGAGCTGCTTGACTCCGTCGTTGTTCACGTCGTAGAATTTCTTCCCGGTGATCTGGCCCCCCTGGTCGAAGACCATCACGTCGTCCACGAACCACCCCGGGAACGCATTGAAAAGCGAGTCCCCGGTGTCGAAATAAAACCTGATGTTGATCGTCGCCCCGGCGTAGGCCGAGAGATCGAGCGCGGTGATGCGCCATCCTTCGGTGTCGCCGCTCGGGGCGGTTCCGAACTCGCCGCGCAACGGGGCCCAGGTGGCGCCGCCGTCGGTGGAGACGTCGACCATGCAGTAGTCCCAGCCACGTTCGGTGTAGAAATTCTCCGCAAACAAAAGGGTGAGCGGGGCGACCGCGGCCACGAGATTGATCCCCGGGGTGATGGCTGCGCCATTGACGCGCGTCCCGGTGGCGTAGTTCAGCGCCAGGTCGATCCCGGGCCACCAGCTGTGCGCGGGGGAACTCGCGTCCACCGTCGTCTGGTGCCAGATGTCGCTCCCGGAGTAGGCGGCCGTCGTCCAGCCGTTGGTTCCGCTCTCGATATTGTCGTAGAAGAAGATGGTGGATGAGGTGCGCGCTGAAGGGTTCAGCCTGATCTGGACGGCCTGCCGGGCCGACGAGAGTGTCGCGCCTTCGCTCTTCCGGAGCCGGACTCTCCGGCGGTGCTCCGTCATCTGGGCGTTGGCCTCCATCGCCCGTTGAGCGGCCGAAACCTGGATGGGACGCGCGGTTCCCGGCTGGTCTCCCGCGGCCTGAAGGCCGGGAGTGACGAACAAGGTCGCGGCGATGATCGCCATTCCGATAGAAGCCCGCCAACGGGATTGAATAATGTTCAGGGAGGTCCTGTCAATTTTCATCATCATGCTCCTTCTGCGGTAGGTCTCAACCTGGCGGTTGAATTGCGGCAACGGAAACCGGGTGGAATATTTAAAGTTAGGTGAAAAGGGGGGTAGAGTCAAGTAATGCTTTCCCCGTTTTACCTGTTCGGGGGCCGATTTCTATTTCGGGCAGAATTCCGCGAGGGCTGTGTCCGCCCGGGCCGAACCCAGCGTGGGGGCCCGCCTGAGGTCCCCGCAAGCGCTTGTCGTATCGCCCTTTAGACAGGCCGCGATCCTGCGGGCGTAGAGGACGTCCCGGTCAAGGGGCCTGTTGGCGCATCAGGAATTTCTTCATGAACATGATGGTCGAATAGAACTGGTAGTCCTGGTTCTTCTTCTTGGCGAAGCCGTGCCCCTCGTCGTTCGCCAGCAGGTACCAGACGGAGGCGTTGTTCTTCTTCACGGTCGAGATCATCTGCTCGGCTTCGCTCCAGGGGACCCGGGGGTCGTTCCTCCCCTGGACGACGAAGAGCGGCTTCGTGATGTCCTTTGCGCGGCTCATCGGCGCGATGCCCGTCAGGTATTCGCGCATCTTCGGGTCGCGCTCGTCGCCGTATTCGACGCGGCGGAGATCCCGCCGGTAGCTCTCGGTGTTCTCGAGGAACGTCACGAGGCTCGACATCCCGACGACCGGCACGGCGCACGCGATCTTGTCGGCGTAGCGGGTGGCGACGGCGAACGTGGAGTGCCCGCCGTAGCTCCCGCCGGTGACCATGATTTTGTTCCCGTCGAGGTTCGGCTGCGCCTTGATCCAGTCGAGCAGGGTCTCGAGGTCCCTGTAGGCGTCTTCCCGATTAAAACCGTTGTCCATCTTCAGGAACGTCTTCCCGTACCCCGACGAGCCCCTCGTGTTGGGGTAAACGATCGCGATGCCGAGCTCGTTCAGGAAGTAATTGTTCCTCCCGAGGAACCCGGGACGCGACTGGCCCTCGGGGCCGCCGTGGATGTTCACCATCACGGGGCGCCTCCCGGTGAACCTCGCCGGCGGCATGTAGAGAAACCCGGTGATCTCCCTGGCGTCGAACGATTTCCATGAGACGAGCTCCGGCTCGGAGAAGGTTTGCGTGTTCAGCCCGCCGGTTTCGCTGGATGTCCAGCGGTCCACCGCGCCGGTCTTCACGTCGAGGGAAAAGACGTCTGTCGAGGATTTCGCGCCGCTCATGTTAAAGGCGAGGTCGGTCCCGTTTTCGTGCCAGGAAAGGCCCGAGACGATTCCCTTCGGGAGGGCGGGGACCGGCAGTTCCTTTTTCGACACCAGGTCCATCAGGTGGAGGACGCCGATGCCGTTCTCATTGGTGGTGAAGGCCATCGTTTTGCCGTCGGGGGAAAGTCTGAAGCCCTCGACGTCCCAGTTGATGTGGCCCGTCAGGACGGAATGCTCCTTCGTGGCGAGGTCGAAATACTCGAGCCGTTGGAACTCCGACTCCCGGTCGCTCGCCAGGTAGATGCCCCTTCCGTCCCGGCCGTACACGGCGCCGCCCCTGCTGACCTGCTCGCCCCCGACCCTCGGCGTGAGGATCGTCTTCGCGCCGGTGAGCGCATCGAGCGTCCAGAGGTACGATTCGTTCGCGGAGATGTACTCGATGACGAGGATCGTCCTGTCGTCGGGGGACCAGTCGGTCGGCGCCCATCCGCCCCCTTCGTTCTGCGCGAGGAGCCGGTCGGACGCGGGGTCGAGCGGATTCAATACATACATGTCGGTGTCCTTGTTGTTGCGGCGGGTGGAGGTGTACGCCATCCGTTCGCCCGCGGTGGACCACGCGCCGGGCGAGTTGCGCGATTTCCCGTCCGTCAACAGCGTCACGTCCCCGGTGCCGAGGTCGTACCGGTAATTCTGGAACCACTCGCCTCCGCCCACGTCCTTGCTGAAGACGAAGTAACTGCCGTTCTTCGGGCCGAACGAACCGCCGCCGACACGGTCGGTAAAAAAGGTCAGCTGCGTCCTGGCCCCGCCGGGAAATTTAACATGGTGAATCTGGTTCGTCTCGGCGAACCGCGTGGAAATCAGCATCTCACGCTTCACGGGGTCCCAGCTGTTGAAGCCGGCGGACCGGAACTCGGTATACCTGCCCACGCCCCTGACGATTTCCTGGGGGATGAGGGGGATCCCCTCGACCACGAGGTTGTCGTAGGGCCGGAGGCTGTCGGCCTGCCCCGGGGCGGAGCAGGGCACGAGCAGAAGCGCCGGGAACAGGATGAGCGCGGCGAGGAGCTTGTTCAGCATCATGGTAGTCCTTCTCTGGTGGTTGACGGTTAAAGCCGGATCTCCGGCGATGAAACGATTGTACAGCCGACCCGGGACGGATGGTCGAGGACAAGCGTCTCCGCAGGAATGTTTCTCACAGCCCAGAGGCCCAGGGCGTCCCCGGCCGCGGCGCCGAAAAACATTCCGCCGAAAAGGACGAACGCCGGGTTGTCGATGACGTACCCGGCGACGGCCGGCGCGAACCCGACGATAAACCCCGGCAGAACGATCCCGATCCTGTAGGCGGAGGCGGTGATCGGTTCCGTGAAGTGGGCGTAGGGCGTCAGGGTTTTCCAGTGAAAGCCGAACCTGACCGAGCGATACGACCGTTTTCCCGCCGCCATCCACCCGAGCCCGTGGAGACCTTCGTGCGCCATGGTCCCGGCCGCGATCCAGGGGATGAACACCCGCAGGTCCACAAACCGGTCGACGCCGAGGATGAACGCCGGGAGGCCCCGCGACAGTATAAACGGCAGGACCAGCGCCGACATCATCATCAGGAAGAGCGGCAGTCCGACGAGGTTCGCCCGCAGCATCGAGATACTGTAGTCATCCCGGGCTTGCGGGGGCGTGCTTCCGGGAACGGGGTCGCTCACCAGATCGGTGTGATCACGACATCGGTCCGGCGGTTCTTCGCGCGCCCCTCGGGCGTTTCATTGCTCCCAAGCGGCCGGCTCTCCCCGAAGCCCTGAGAGTTGACCGGGATCTCGACGCCCATGTTGGCCATGAGGTATTCGGCGACGGCGAGCGAGCGGCCCTCCGAGAGCTTCTGGTTGATCTCGTCGGTGCCCGCGGCGTCGGTGTGCCCCTCGATGGTGATTTCCGATTTTGGGAATTTCCTGATGGCCTCCTGGACCTTCGTCAGCAGGTTGTAGTATTGCGGCTCGATGGTGCTTCTCCCGACCGGGAAGCTGAGGCCGTAGAGCCGCAGAATGATCCTTTTCCCTTCGCGCAGGACGTCTCCTTCCCCGGAGGTGAACATCCCCTCGACCTCGCGGATCGTGGACTCCTGGGTGCGGTGGGTTGCGAGCCTCCGCTGCAGGTCCTTCTCGGTGTCGGTGAGATTGCCCACCCGCTTCTCCATCGACCCGATCTGCTGCCGGAGGTTTTCCACTTCCACCTCCTTGTCGTGGATGCTCGATGCGGCCGCCGAGAGGGCGTCCGTATGCTTTTCGATCTTCGCGTCTCGCTCCTTGATTGCTTCCATCGCCTCGGCTGCGGGCTGTTCATACCCGGCCTCGAACCTGGCCTTCAGTCCGAGCGCGCCCGAGACCCTCTGGAACTGTTCCTCGATCGCGAGGAGGGCCGGTTCGAAATTCAGCTCGTCGGTGTTCATCCTGACGATCGTGGCGTGCAGGGCGATCGAATGGGCGGCTTCGTACTTCGCCTCCTGCGCCAGCTCCCTCGCCTCGTCGGTGTCGTAGCGGTTCTGCTTCAGCATCTCTTCGGTCTGCGTGGCGAGCAGCCGGGCCCGCGCGAGCGTTTTTGGCGCGGTCTCGTCCACGTCCATCTTCGTCGCCTTCTCGATGAGAATCCTGGCGGGGGCGAGGTAATTCGATTTAATGGCCTCAAGTTCCGCCGTCCGGTAAAGCTCGGTGGCCTCCGACCCGTACTTCGTTCCCGACCCAAGGTCGCCGTCTTCCATGTCGGCCGTCGCGCGGTTGAACTTATCCTCCGCCTTCTTCCAGCGTTCCGCCTGCTGAGTGGGAGCGCCGGCGCTCAGGGCGTCGGTGCGCGCCGCCAGCGCCGAACTGAACGCCACTTCTCCGATCTTGGCGACGTCAAGGGCCTTCGCGAGGTAGACCGCGGCGTTCTGGACCTTCTCCCTCATGTCCTCCAGGTTGCCGCCGGTCTTGAAATCTTCCATCGCATCATTGTAGTAGCGCATGGCCCGCTTGTAGCTGGCGGGGGCGAGGATGTCGGCCTTCCGCTCCTTCACCCTGACAAGGAGGGAGTCGGCGCCGCCGAAGAGCTGGGCCCGGAGATTTTCCTGCGCCGGGGCCGGCAGCGGCAGGGCAGCCGGGAGGGCGAGCAGCAGGGAGGTGAGGATGAGATGGAGGATCGTTTTTGAC
Source organism: Bacteroidota bacterium (assembly GCA_035292425.1). Classification (GTDB taxonomy): domain Bacteria; phylum Bacteroidota; class Ignavibacteria; order UBA10030; family SZUA-254; genus SZUA-254. Next base: position 5,983 of record DATDQD010000244.1, on the reverse strand, counting down.
ATGATATTCCCGTTATCTGTGAGATTGTCCCCCGCGGGTTTCGCGCGGAAGGGTGCCTTCTGCCGTGGAAAATACGGAATGGGGGGGGGAGACGCAAGTTGGGATGCCTTCCGAAAGTATACGTTTTTAATATCCGAGTTAGACCAAGCCCGTCATTGACGTTGATTGCCCATCCGTTGATATTTTCCTATATTTTCAGCCACTATCCTCACCCCGAGATGATAACGTTATTGACCTGGATTGTCCTCCCTCTCACGCTGTTTTCTCCTCAGGACAGTACGGTCGGCAGGAGTGGCCCACCGTGGAGCGAATACCTCGCGTTCGTTCAGGCGGAAGGAATCCTTTTTCGCTGGAGGGTCGATCCCTATTTCGAACAGCCGGGGAAATATTTCTTCCAGTTTGAATTTGAGAACCAGGCCGATCATCCGATCCATTTCAACTATCTCATTGAGACGGAGTTGGGGGAGCGGCGGGTCGGTGCAATCAAGCTGGCTCCTCACAAGACCCGGCTCTCCGGGTGGTATTTCGAAGGCAAATCGGTAACCGATGTCGAGGTGTTAGATTCCGAATCATTGCGAAAGAGAATGACTGAAATAGGTGATCAATAATTCCGTGGCCGTAAACCCTCGCTTTACTAAAGATAATCAGGCAACATCAAGACTTTCGGCGGGTGTGATCGGCGGACTCGGAATCGCTTTCATCGGCAGCTTCGTCATTGCTTCATTCTTACCCGAATCCCCGCTATGGGGTATGAACCATCTGGCATTCGTTGAGGCCCCGGTACGATATTTCGTTATCGGCATCTCAGTGATTCTTTTCCTCCCTCCGGTTTCGCAGATGTTGCACGGCGGTATACGCCGATCGTTGTCGGTGCTGACCGAACGGTCAAGCAGGGGGCAAGCGATCAGGATTGTCATCGCCCTCGCCAGCCTCTTTCTCTTCTTTGCGCTCCGGATTGAAACAGATATGTATGGAGATACTCGTTCACTCCTGGAATATTTGTCAAAACGAGATCTTTCGTGGGATGAATTATTCGACACGCATGATGCCGAACCGCTGACGAGGTTGATCCATCAGACGTTCAGCCAATGGACAGGATATGATCTCCGACTTAGTTATCAGCTCATCAGCTGTCTGGCAGGCGGAATATACGTGTGGTTTTTTCTTCAATTCCTGACCCGTCTGAAGTTTAACCCCGGATTATCAATCATCTTTCTGTTGACAGGCTTGTCATTGGGGGCCAACCAATTGTTCTTCGGACATGTAGAGGACTACACCCTCCTCTACCTGGCGGTTGCACTCCTCCTGATGTTCGCGTGGAGGTATTTCGAGGGGGAGAACACCCTGGGTTGGGTGCTGATCACATTCCTGGTTGGATTGCGACTCCACGCCGAGATGTTACTGTTGACACCGGGGGTCATCTATCTCGCCATCTACCACCTCTCGCTGAAAGAAAAGGTTCATTCACGTTGGGTAGGGATTCGGGCAATATGGATATTCTTTGTGGCCTCGCTTATTCTGGCCGTAGGGCTGTATTTTTTTTATTTCGAGGCATATATCATTGAGAGTGGGAATCAGGACTACCTGATGAAAAAAATATTCCTACCGATGATCAATCCTATCGCGTACCTTAATGGTTATACTCTCCAGTCGTGGATGCACATTAACGACTTTCTGCAATTGCTCCTGCAGGTGGGTTCGCCCACGTTGATGTTTGTCCTCGTTCTCTCGCTCCGTGAGGTTCGATCGATCCGGCGAAATCAACCCCGGATCATCTTTTTCGGATTATGCCTGGTCTATTTTTTGATGTTCACCTTCACCATGAACCCTGTCTTATCGATGCCAAGAGACTGGGATCTGCTATCCATCGTTGCGGCTCCACTTTTCTTTTTTGTTATAGTGTTATATGTTGAAGTCAATACGTCAAACAGGACGATCGTGTTTCTCCCGTTGGTTGTGTCCTTTGTGTTGTCTCTCACCCTGATCTCTTCGACACTCTTTGTAGTCAACAGTACAAAAGACATGGTGAGCCACAGGGTCAGAGCGCTAGGTGTCTGGGTTTATCACAGCTATCACCGGAACTCGTCGTACCTAATCAACGTTGGATGTAAAAATATCACTAACCTCGACGAGCAAATCAGGGAACGAGAGCGCATTATTGGGCGGATCGCACCCGATAAAATGGAGGGGGATCCTGATTTTAGTTTCCTCCACCAGAAGCTTGCAGAGGCCTATTATTTAAATAATGATCTTAGGAATTCAGAATCGAATTACCGCAAAGCTCTTACGGAGGACACAACAAATTCGGAAGCGCTAAAGGGCTTGGGTGTGCTCTTTCTGAAGATGGGGAGGTTTGAGGAGGGGATCGAAGCGCTTGATCAATACAACCAGAAATTTAACGACCCATTTGTCCAGGATCAGTGGGCGTTAGTGGCCGCCGAATATGGTCATTATCTCGCCTTCTTGAGTGAATCCGGCGCAGACTCACTGCGGATAGGAGAAGTGTTACGGTCGTTCGAGTTGATTTCGCGTTAAATTCCCGGCGGGATGACCGCCATTGTATCTTCCCCGGTTTACACTTTCAATCGATCTTCGTACTGAACGGTTTCCGCTCTCTCGAGAAACCGGGTAAGTACTCTCAGATACATCGCCCAGCAGTACGAAGAAATCCTGAAGTGCCCGTTGACCTCTTTCCAGCCGGTATGGCGGAAGCTCACCCATGTCGAGCCGTCCCGTTCGTCCAGCCGGAATCCGATACTGGTTCCCGTCCAGTCGGAATCCGCGGACGTCATCTTCAGTTCGAATTCGGTGTCCGGGACGCAGCGGGTCACACGGGCCCTCCATGAGTAACCCGGGCCGAAACCGAGTTCATATTCCGCGCCGGCGGATGGAGTCCCCGCCGAATTCCTTGTCCACCAGCGGTCCAGTCCCGCGGGCGTCGAAATCCCTTCGAAGACTTTCTTCATCTGCGCCCGGATCGGGAACTCATGGAGGATGTCGCTCATAGTGTGACATCGGGCGGGACTTCGTCGGTCCTGAACCCGAGCTGCGGGACCGCGGGGATCGCGGCGCCGGCGATACCCTTGATGGAACTGTACATGTGGTTGGTGTTCAGGAGCACTTTTTCGATCTGCTTCTCCCGTTTCTTCCACGAGCTCTCCATGGCGCGCTTCTCGGCGTTCAGATCGTTCTGCATCTGGGCGAACCCCTCGACGATCGCCTCGATCTGCATCCTGAACTCGTTGCTCGTGAGGTAATCGTACAGCATCGTCATCTTGTCGCCCCTGTTCTCCTGGCCGACCACCGCGTTGCTGATCTGCACGATCGACTCCCGCAGGACCGCGCTCAGGCCCTTGAACTCCTCGAAGTCGCAGATCCAGACCCCGTCTCTCAGGCCCATCCGTTCCATGTCCTTCGGCATCGCCTCGGTGACGATGACCCCGATGTTCGCGCCCTTCGCCCGCATGTCGGTCTTGAACTTCTCGATCCAGCCCGGCTGGAACTCCTTGGTGCGCTTGCTTTCGTAATAAATCGACCCGCAGTTCTGCCGTGCGCGCGTGTTCACGACGTGGAGACAGTCGGCGCCGCGCGCGCCTTTTTTGATTTCGCCGATTGTGTCGAGGGGGAAGGAATCGCGGAGCCACTCTTCGATCGCCAGTTCCTGCACTTCCCCCTGGAGCTGCATGGATCCCTGTTCGGCCTTCCGCCGGGCCTCCTCGAGCTGGTTTTTCAACTGCTCGATGACGTTTTCCTTCTCGCTCAGCTTCATCTGGACACGGTCCTCGGCCGTTTTTTGAATCCGGGCCCTTTCTTCCTGGAGCTGATCGTTCATTTTCTTCTGGAGGTCGGCCTCGATCGAGTCCCTCAGCTCCTCTTTCTCGCGCTTCAGCCGTTCGTTTTCCGATTTCGTGCGGTGGAGTTCCTTTACCTGTTCCGATTTCTGGTCCAGCTCCTCCTGCATCGATTTCAGGCGGAGGGAGTTTTCCTGGTCGAACGATTTCCGGATCTGGTCCTCCAGCTTCCGCCGCTCGGCCCCGATCCGCTGTTCCACTCCGCGCTCGATGTCGGCCTGGACCTTTTTCTGCGCCTCATCGACCCGGCGGCTTGCAGCATCCAGCTCCGCCGCTTTCTCATCGTATTTCTTTTTCTCCCCCGCGAGCCGGGCGTCGAAGTCCTTCTTCAGCCCCTCCTCGACCTGCCGGTAGAGGAGCTCGCTGACGTCGATCGTCGCCCCGCATCTCGGGCATTCGATGGTGCGTTCGATGGTACCGTTCTTCATCGTCATCCTTTCACTTTATGAGTCCCATGACCACACGCATTACGGCGCGGGCGGGGCCGGCATCCCGCGAAGGGATGTTGATGGGCTTTCGATCAACACACCTGGTCGGTCGATTCCGGGGGGAGATGTTCCTTGAAATGGGGGTGCGCTTCCACCAGGCGGCTGATATCGGCGGGATCCTTCTGCCGTTTGCTCCTGCGGCGGGCAGGGTCCCTCCACGCCCGGATTTTCCCCTGGACCACGTCCTCCAGCGCGGCGACCGTCATGGAGTATCCGAGCACATTTTTCGGAATGGCGCGACCGATGAACTGCTGGTACCGGGGATCGGTCCGGAGTTGTACCCTCAGCTCCGAGTCGGGGGCCTGGAGGTTGAGGCTGTGTTCGTACCGCTCAACCCTCCACTTCGCGAGGGATTTCAGGAATTCTTTTGCGGTCATGGGCGTGAAATTGAAGAATCAGGGCAATCTATGGAAGCCACAATCCAATGTCAATAAATTCGGGGGATTTGATCGAGGGTGCCTTGAATCTCACCCGCCAGCTCGGTATATTGTACCCGAGTCCCGCTCGAAATACGGCGGGATTATTGTTATATATAGAGGCGTCCCGCCGGCAGTTCCGGCGGCATACCCGGAATCCATGGAAAATATCCGAAATTTTTGCATCATCGCCCACATCGACCACGGCAAGTCGACGATCGCCGACCGCCTGCTGGAACATACCGGCACCATCACGGCCCGCGAGATGAAGACCAACCAGGTATTGGACGACATGGAGCTGGAGCAGGAACGCGGCATTACAATTAAACTCCACGCCATCCGGATGGAGTACAAGTCGAAATCGGGGAAACAATACACGCTCAACCTGATCGACACCCCCGGCCACGTCGATTTCTCCTACGAAGTCTCCCGCTCGCTCGCCGCCTGCGAGGGGGCGCTTTTAGTCGTCGATGCCTCCCAGGGAGTGGAGGCGCAGACCATCAGTAACCTGTATCTCGCCATCGACGCCGGGCTCGAAATCATCCCGGTCATCAACAAGGTCGACCTCCCGAGCGCCATGGTGGAGCAGGTGAGCCACCAGATCATGGACCTGATCGGGTGCAAAAAAGAGGACATCATCCTCTCGAGCGCCAAGATGAAAATCGGCGTCGAGGAGATCCTCGAGGCGGTCGTCGCAAAGGTCCCCGCGCCGAAGGGGAATCCGGACGGCCCGATGACGGCGCTGATCTTCGATTCCATCTTCGACGGCTACCGCGGCTCGGTGGTCTACGTCCGGGTGATCGACGGGACGGTGAACGAGAAGGACCGCATTCACTTTTTTGCCACCGAAAAGACGTTCGAGGCCGAGGAGGTCGGCGTGCTGGAGATGAAGCGCGTCCGGACAGGGACGCTCTCGGCCGGCGACGTGGGCTACATCATCCCGGGCGCGAAGGACGTGCACGATACGAAGGTCGGCGACACCATCACCTCCGCCGACAATCCCGCTCCCGGACCGCTCCCGGGGTACAAGGTGGCCAAGCCGATGGTCTTCGCCGGCCTCTACCCGGTGAACGCCGACAATTTCGCCGAGCTGAGGGACTCCCTCGAGAAGCTCCGGATGAACGACGCCTCGCTGATCTTCGAGCCGGAGACCTCCGTCGCCCTCGGTTTCGGGTTCCGATGCGGGTTCCTGGGGCTCCTCCACATGGAGATCATCCAGGAGCGGCTC
>DATDQD010000243.1:0-2831 GCA_035292425.1 Bacteroidota bacterium | reverse complement strand
TGTTTTTCATCTGATCCGAAGAGATTAACATATCGACTAAACGCTACTCAAATCTCCGATTATCTTCAGCTGGACAGGCTGATGCTATCGATGAAAAAGCACATTCCTCCTCCAGGCTTGAAAAACGAATATGATACCGGTGTAAAATCGACAATAAAAAAGGGTAGCCACAGAAGTGTGGCTACCCTTTTCGGTAACAGGCATCCGAACGCGGGGGGTGGGGGGGTGCTGATTATTTCCCCGGGTCCGCCTTCTCCCACTCCTCGCGCGTGAGGAGGGTGATGGCATCCATTGTTTTCCCGGTGAGTGCCTTGTTGATCCCCGGCAGTTCCCTCGCAGCCCAGTCGTCGAATTCCTTGGCGACGTCCGCCAGCTCCCGGCCGAGCGCATCGGTGCGCTCCACCTGCGCCCTGGAGGGAAGGCCCTCGTAGTTGTTCACGCTGCCGTAGAGGTTGGCCATGAACTCGCGCAGTCGCTCCTCCCCGGTGATCATGCCGCCTTCCTTCGTCGCCACGATCTTCTTCCGGATCTCGTCCGCCTGCGCCGAGGCCTTCCGAAGCCGTTTCGCAAGAGCGTTGTCCGCGCCTGCCTTCGCGGCCCGCTGATCAAGTCCGGATCGGACGCCGTTGATCCTGTCGACGGTGAACGTCATCTCGCCGAGCATGTCGTACAATTTCATTGCAAGGTCTAACTGCGCCCGGCGGTCCTCCGGCGTGTGCTTCGACCGCGGGTCGGGGACGACGTTGAGCGTCGTCGTATACACCGATTTGTCCTTGGTCATCTTCACGGTGTATGTGCCGGGAAGGACGCGTGGGCCGGTGGCGGCGCCGAACGCCGCTGTGGCCGCAGACGGCACGCGGGGCGCCTTCATCCGCATTCCCCACGACGCGCGGTTCAGGCCGCGGCGCTTGCCGCTCGGGATCGTCCCGAGGGATTTCCCCGACCGGTCGAGCACCTCGATCTTCAGGTCCCCGAAGATGTGCCGTTTCTTCTGGTAGTAGGTGATCATCGCGTCGCCAGGGGGATTGGGCCCGTTGAACACGGCGTCTCCCTCGGCCCAGCCGCCGAACGCGTTGATCTCCTGCACCGTCGGGCGGGCCGCGACGAAGGTCGCTTCGCTCGCGAGCGCTTCAGGCGTCAGGGCGCGCAGGGGGGTGATGTCGTCGATAATCCAGATCCCGCGCCCGTGCGTCGCGAGCACCAGGTCGTGGTCGCGGGGGTGGACGACGAGGTCGTGGACGGCCACGTTCGGGAACTCGCCGCCCCGGTACTGTGCCCACTGCCTGCCGCCGTCGAGCGATATCCAGAGCCCGAACTCCGTGCCTGCGTAGAGGAGGTTCCTGCTCACGAGGTCTTCCTTAACGACGTGGGCGTACCCGCGCACGGGAGAGTCCTTCGCGACGAGCGCCGTCCAGGTTCTCCCGAAATCGGTCGTCCGGTAGATGTACGCTTTCATGTCGCCCGCCCGGTGCATGTCGAAGGTGGCATAGGCCGTCCCCTCGTTGAAATGCCCGGCCTCTACCGACGATACCCACGCGTTCTTCGGCAGGCCCTTCACGTTGCCGGCGGTGTTCGTCCAGCTCTTCCCGCCGTCACGCGTCACCTGGAGGTTGCCGTCGTCGGTCCCAGCCCAGATGACCTGCGGGTTCAGCTGCGACTCGCAGATATAATAGATCGTTGTGTGCATCTCTGCGGCCGAGTTATCCACCGTCACCCCGCCGGACTGTTCCTGTTGCTGTTTCGCCGGATCGTTGGTGGTGAGGTCGGGCGAGATCCTGTCCCACGTGTGCCCCTGGTCGGTCGATTTAAACAGAAACTGCGAGCCGACGTAGAGCGTGCCCTTCTGCGTCGGGCTGATGTGGATCGGTGTGTTCCAGTGGAACCGGAGTTTGCCTTCCTTGTAGCCGGGGAGCGGCTTGACGTCCCTGACTTCGTGGGTCTTCCGGTTCACCCGGCCGATCTCGCCCCCCTGCGCCTCGGCGTAGAGGTAGTCGTTGTCCGTCGGGTCGGCGAACATCCAGAAGCCGTCCCCGCCGTACATGTTTTCCCACCGCGCGTTGCCGATGCCGCCCGGGTACCGTGATGCGCCCACCCACGAGCTGTTGTCCTGCAGGCCGCCGTACACGTGGTACGGCATGTCCATGTCGACGCTCACGTGGTAGAACTGCGAGATGGGGAGGTTCATGCACATCCACCAGTTGTTCCCGGCGTCGTACGAAATATACAGCCCGCCGTCGGTGGCCGTGATCAGGTGGTCGGTGTTCTTCGGGTTCACCCAGAGGTCGTGGAAATCGCCGTGGGCCGAGCCGCCGATGCCGCTGAAGGTTTTCCCGCCGTCGTTGCTCACGATCAGGCCCCCGTCCGGTTTGTAGACCTTGTTCTCATCGTTCGGGTCCACGATCAGGTGGGCGAAATAAAACGGCCGCCACACCATGTTCTGGCTCCGGTCCAGGGCCTGCCAGGTCTGGCCGCCGTCGTCGGAGCGGTAGAGCCCGTTCTTCGGAACTTCCGCCTCGATGAAGGCGTACACGACCGAGGGTTTCGACGGCGCGACGGTGACCGCGACGCGTCCCCACGGTTTCGAGGGGAGCCCTTTCGCGCTCTTCTCGTCGAGGTTCTGCCAGGTCGCGCCCCCGTCGGTGGTCTTGAGGAGCCCGCTGCCGCTGAAGGCCGCGGGGCCTTCACCTCCCGACCGGAACGTCCATCCTTTGCGGCGGAAGTCCCACATCCCGGCGTAGAGCGTCCTGGGGTTCTTCGGGTCCATGGCGATCATGGAACTGCCGGTGGAACGGTTTACGCCCTTCAGGGCTTTTTTCCAGGTGGCGCCGCCG
>DATDQD010000242.1:0-4493 GCA_035292425.1 Bacteroidota bacterium | reverse complement strand
GGCACAGGACACTTTCCAGGCATCGGCGGCGCTCTGCGGTATCTGTCACGATGTGAGCAATCCTTTCCATACCAGGGATCAGGAAAGGATATTCCTCCCACCCCACGCCTATGCACCGCTGGAGCGGACGTACAGCGAATGGCTGATGAGCTCCTTCTCCTCGGAAGGACCATCGGCCACATGCCAGGGGTGCCACATGGGGAGCGTCAGCGGGTTCGCCGCCTCGATCCCCTCCGCGCCTGAGAGGAACGACGTACGGGCGCACGACCTCACGGGCGGGAACACTTTCGTCCCCCTCATCCTCGCGGAGTTCTGGCCCGGCCTCGATTCCTCCCTTCTCCGCAGGGGAGCCGACCGGGCCGCGGAGACGCTGCGGCGGGCGGCCATGCTGAGCGGCGACGCCGCCAGGGACTCCGGGGGCGTGACGGCGCGGTTCCGGATTACAAACCTGACCGGACATAAACTTCCGACCGGATACCCCGAGGGGCGAAGAATGTGGCTGAGCGTCACGGCCACGGACAGCCTCGGAGATACGGTCTACCGCTCCGGCGTCTATGACGAGGCTGCCGCCGCGCTCATTCCTGATCCATCGGCCGCGGTGTATGAGGCCGTCCACGGGCTGACGGATTCGATGGCCGGTGTCTACGGTCTCGCCGCCGGACCGACGTTCCTGTTCTCGCTCAACGACACCGTCCTCTCCGACAACAGGATCCCCCCCCGGGGGTTCACGAACGCCGGCTTCTCCGAAAGGCTCGCCGCCCCGGTCGGAGCGGCATATCCCGATGGAGCGTACTGGGACGACGTCGAATACCCGCTCCCGGCCGCCACTGCGCGCGTCACCGCGACCCTCTGGTACCAGACGATGTCACGGGAATACGCCACGTTCCTGAGGGATGAAAACGCCGGCAACCCGTTCGACTGGAACTCCTGGGGGGAAAAACTCTATGACGCCTGGGAGAAGCACGGAAAATCGGCGCCGGCGCCCGTCGACTCACTGACGATCGCGGTGGCGGACACCGTCGCATCGGTCGCGGCGGGTGATACGCCCGTGCCGTCCGGTTACCGGCTCGACCTTCCATTCCCGAATCCCTTCAATGCGGCCGTTTCGTTCAGGTTTTTCCTGCCGCGATCCGGGTGGGTAAGGATCGCCGTTTACGATGCGGCCGGACGTCCCGTCGCGACTCTGGTGGACGGCCGGTACGAGCCGGGCGAGCACGACATCAAATTTTCCGCGCCCGCGCTGTCCAGCGGCGTGTACCTCGTCCGGCTGGAAGCGGGACCGTTTTTTGAATCCAGAAAAATCCTGTTAATTCGATAATCACTCATACTGACGGTAACGATTATGGACACGACCCTGCTCCTCCATTCCGCGCCCCCCGTACTGACGATCCAGCTGAACCGGCCCGATGTCCTGAACGCGCTGAACATTGCCATGATGCGGGAGCTCGTCGGGGCCCTCGAGGCCGCCGATGCCGACGACGCCGTGAGGGCGATCGTCCTGACCGGAAACGCGAAGGCGTTCGCGGCCGGCGCCGACATCAGGGAAATGGCGGGGGCCTCGGCAATCGAGATGCTCCTCCGGGACCAGTTCGCGCGCTGGGACAGGATCCGGAAGATAAAAAAACCGCTGATCGCCGCCGTGAGCGGTTTTGCCCTCGGGGGCGGGTGCGAGCTCGCCATGATGTGCGATATGATCGTCGCCTCGGAGACCGCGAAATTCGCTCAACCCGAGATCAGCATCGGGGTGATGCCCGGGGCCGGGGGAACACAGCGGCTCACCAGGGCGGTCGGAAAAGTCAGGGCGATGGAAATGGTCCTGACCGGGGCCATGATCGACGCGCGCGAAGCGTTATCCGCCGGCCTGGTCAACAGGGTCGTCCCCGTGGAGGCATACCTCGGCGAGGCGCAGGCACTGGCCCGGGAGATCGCCGGCAAGCCTCCAGTCGCCGTGCGGCTCGCGAAGGAGGCCGTGCTGAAATCGTTCGACACCACCATCGAGGGGGGGCTGGAATTTGAGAGGAAAAACTTTTACCTCCTCTTCGCCTCCGAGGACCAGAAAGAGGGGATGAACGCGTTCGTCGGGAAGAGACAACCGGAATGGAAGGGAAAATAGCGGTCCGCCGGGCGGCGGCGTCCCTGCTGGCCTGCTGGTGCCTCGCCGCAGGCCCCGCCTGCAGGGAAATCATCGATTACGACGATGGCTCTCCGCCCGGGTCGCGCGTGTCCATCGTATGGGAACGAACCAACGGGCTCGCCGGTGAGGCGATCCTCGCGCTGAGGGTCGACCAGACCGGCATTCTTTACGCAGGGACCGAAAGCGGGAAGATCTTCCGGTCGGTCACCGACGGGAATGACTGGAGCCCGGTCCTCCTTCCCACCGCCGACGGGGCGATCACGGCGATCATCACCGACCCGCTGCGGCGGATTTTCGTGGCCAACGACATTCACGGCGTCTTCGAATCGATCGACGCCGGGGTGAGCTGGTCCCCGATCAACGGGGGCCTGGAGGATACGGCCATCTACGCGCTGGCCTATCTCCCGAGCGGCGCGCTGGTCGCGGGGAGCGCCCGCGGCGATGTGAGCGTCACCGGCAGCGGGGTTCCGATCTGGACGAGGAAATTTTCCTTCGCCCGCACCGTGACGTCGCTCCTCGTGTTGTCGTCGGAGGAAATTTACGCCGCCGCCTGGAGCGCGGGCATCTACCGTTTCGGCGAGCTGGGAGCCGCAGCGGAAGCGGTGAACGCGGGCCTCCAGGACCTCTACGTCAACGCGCTCCACTCCGGAGCATCCGGTTATCTCTTCGCCGGCACCAGGACCGGCGGGGTTTTCAGGTCCGACCTCGGCGATATCTTCTGGCAGAACACGGGTGGCGGAAGCATCAGCCGCGAGGTCATCGCCTTCAGGACGAGCCAGTACAACGAGCTCTTCGCGGGCACCGGGACGGGGATCTTCATCTCCGCCGATGCGGGCCTCCACTGGACGAAGCTGGACGCAGGCATCGGGTCTCAGGAGGTGCGCGCGCTGGCGATCAACGGCAACGCGACGGTGTTCGCGGGAACCATCGACGGGGTGTACAGGAGCATCAGGCTCGACCCGGGAGGCACCCTCGCCCGGGTTCCTCAGGCGGCCTTTCTGCCGAGATAGAGATAATACCCCGTCGCCTCCACCGCCGTGAGCAGGGTCAGGGAGAGGGCATCACGGTCGAGCCAGGGCGCAATTCCCCCCGGCGACATGAAGAGGGTGAGAATGATCGTCGTCATCGGCCAGCCCACCGTGAAGATCAGCGCGAGGAATCCCACGGCAGCCAGTCCCCCCTTGAATCCCTCCTCCTGCCAGTAGGCGGTGAAGAGCGTCGCGGCGGCGACGGTATGGAGGTAGAAGATGAAGAGCGTGATCACGGTCGTCAGCCGAACAAGGTCCGCTCGACCAGGCCGCATAAAATATGCGCCACCGTGATGTGCCCCTCCTGAATCCGCTGCGTATCGTCCGAGGGAATCACGACGGCGACATCCGTCATCGGCGCGAGCTTTCCGCCGCCGCGGCCGAGGAACCCGACGACGACCATCTTCCGCTTCCTCGCCTCGGCTGCCGCCCTGACGATGTTTTCCGAATTTCCGCTGGTGCTGATCGCGATCAGGACATCGCCCGCGGCCCCCAGCGCCTCCACCTGCCGCGCGAAAATGTTTTCGAAGCCGATGTCGTTCCCCCCCGCCGTCAACGCGGAACTGTCCGTGGTCAGGGCGATGGCCGGCAGCGCGGGCCGGCCGGCCATGTTCATCCGGACGACGAACTCCGCGGCAATATGCTGGGCGTCCGCGGCGCTCCCGCCGTTGCCGCAGAGAAGGAGTTTGTGCCCGCCCCGGAAGGCGCGCAGGAGCGCATCGCAGGCGTCGCGGATCTGGTGGCTGCATTCGGCCGCGATTTTATTCTTGACGGCCGCGCTCTCGGCCAGCTGTTGCCCGATATAATCCATGTCCATGGATCCTCCTCCCGGCCTTCTAACGACCGATCATCGATGCGACCACGCCAGGGGTCGCTTCAAGCGCCTCGGAGAGTTTCTCCGGGTCCTTGCCTCCGGCCGTCGCCATGTGGTCCCTTCCCCCGCCCCCGCCGCCGACGATCCTGGCGATCGCCCCGACGATCCGGCCCGCGGAGAGCTTCTTTCCCCGGACGAGGTCGTCGGTCACGACGCACACCAGCGCGACCTTGCCGCCGATCACCGCGCCGAGCACGCCGACTCCGGAGCCGAGGCGGTCTCTCAGCCGGTCACCGAGATTCTTCAACGCCTCCATGTCGGCGGCGTCGACGCGGTCATAAACGACCCTGCATCCGTCCCGTTCGACGCTATTCGAGAGCAGGGCCCCGAGGCCGGAGGCCGCGTCATTCACGAGCCTGCGACTGAGTTCCTTTTTCAGCGACTGGTTGTCGCGAACCGCCCTGTCGATCGCTTCCTGGCGGGCCTTCCGGCCGGCCGCGATCAGGTCGGCGGCCCC
>DATDQD010000241.1:0-4087 GCA_035292425.1 Bacteroidota bacterium | reverse complement strand
CGGCCGTGAGCCTCTCGAGGAACTTCGCGTCGTTGAGCTTCGGATGGTTCATGCCGATCGGCATCGATGCCACGAACGAGAAGAAATCGAGCAGTTTGCGGTTGGTCAGCGAGTCGTAGATGTACGGACCGCTGCTACGCTTGAGGTCGACGACGAAGCCGAGGTCGTCGACGAGCATGTGCTTCCCGATGGGCGCGTGGACCGTTGCCGGTGTAATTTCGCCGCGGACGGTTCGATAAATGGCGGTCTGCGGGAAGACGCTTTTCGTGATGGTCATGGTAAACTCCTCTGAAAAGATTCGTTGCTAAGAAGAATGACGCGTTCCGCCTGGGGTAGACAGGCTGGGATTGCGGTGGAACGCTCTTCTTAGAAGAATTCCTGGTGCTCGTAGAGGGAGACGATGTAGGGGCGACCGGCTTTGGGGGTCTTGAACGAGGTGTGGTGCCGCGAAATATGTCCGAATGTGCCGATCATGACTATAATATACGAAACAGCCGGGTGGGGGTCAACCGGGAGGTGACCCGGAATAAGGGCCAAAATACCGGGAAAGCCCTATTGAAGGGGAGAGGAATTTGTTGTACCCTGCCTCGAGTCAAGGTACGGTCGGCCGTTCAGCTGGAGAAATTCAGTTCGACAATGGTCTTGACAGATTCCCGGATTCCATGTATATTCATTGTATATACGTTTGAGGAATCCGATGAAAACCAAAATTCAGAAATGGGGTAATAGTTTGGGACTTCGAATACCACGATCTTCCGCTCTGGAAGCACAGCTCGATGTGGGATCGATCGTCGAAATATCGGTCGAGAATGGGACTCTCCACGTCCGGGCGGTTCGTCGGAAGAAATATCTATTGAAGGACCTCCTGAAGGGGATCCGCCCCGAGAACCTGCATGGCGAGATTTCGACCGGAGAACCTGTCGGCCGGGAGAAATGGTAGTGGGCCAGGCATATATTCCGCAGCGTGGCGATTTGGTCTGGCTTCAATTCAATCCACAGGCCGGACACGAACAAGCGAGTCATCGCCCGGCAGTCGTCCTCTCCCCCGCCACGTATAACCAGCAGGTCGGCCTGGCCCTCTTCTGTCCGATCACGTCTGAGGTCAAGGGGTATCCCTTCGAGGTGCTCCTCCCTGACGGGCTTGGAGTGGATGGGGCTATCCTCTCGGACCATATCAAGAGCCTGGATTGGCGGGTACGGAAGGCGAAACGGATCGGACGCCTTCCGGATGACGTTCTGGAAGAAACCGTCGGCAAGATCCGAGCCCTGGTGAACCCTGAAGATGATGACGAATGAAAAAAGGACAACCTGCACCGAACGTTGAATTGACCAACGTATCACCACACGGGATGTGGCTCCTCATCGGAGGCCGTGAGTTGTTTCTTTCATTCAAAGCCTTCCCGTGTTTCGAGGACGCATCCATTCGCGCACTGGCAAAAATAGAGCTGCCGAGCCCTCATCATCTCTATTGGCCCGAGCTCGACATCGATCTGGCGGTGGAATCAATCGAACACCCGGAGCGATATCCGCTTGTGAGTCGGGGGAGACTCTCCGGACAAACATCCACCGAACATTCATCATGAAACTGAGCTATTTTCCTGAAACCGATTCACTCTACATCGATCTATCCGAGCGTACGAGCGCTGAGAGTCAGGAGATTTCTGAAGGGATCGTTCTGGATTTTGATGTCGATGGCCGACTCGTCGGCGTTGACATCGACAACGCGAGTCGGAAGGTGGAGTTGAAAGAGCTGGAACTGAGCAAATATCCGGGGAAGGTCGAAACGACCGGTACGCTTCCCGGTTAACCGTATTCCTTTCATTGACAATACGGACATCATCCCATTGCACGTTGGCGAATTTAATAGTATTCTAAATCTATCATAAACGATTGGAGGATGGGGATGTCACCCGAACTAGAAAAACAGATAAAAAGACTGAGTATCGAGGAGCGAATCCGACTGGTTGGGGAAATTCTGGATGGTATCGCGCGAGAGGACAAATCGTTCGAGCTTTCAAAAGCTCAGAGGAAAGAACTCGATCGCCGTTTAAAATCTCACTCCGGGGGACGGTCCTGGAAAGATATCAAGGCTGAGCTCCTGCAGCCATAGCCAACCCATTGAATGTTCGCCTGCATCCCGAAATTGTAGTTCGGTGATTCCCCTTCAACGCCCGGTCGGGGGCAACCCCCTGAAATCACCGATTTGAGGCCGATCACCCATTGATATCACCACTCTCGCTTGAGCCCGACCGTCGACCCCGAACCGGATTGACAATGACCCCGGTATTATCTATCATCCCTGAATCAAGCTCACCTCGGAGGACACAACCATCATAAGGAGGCGGTCATGCGCCACTCCTCACGTTCTTTCTTGTCACTCTATTCACTCCTTTTCATCCTCACCGCCGGCGACACGCTCAGGTCGGCTCCCCGGCAAACATCAGGCAAACCTGCGGTTGGCGACACCGGATGCCCCGGGAATCTCATCTCGAACGGGGATTTCACGCTTGGGCTCGTGCCCGGCCGTCTTGCGACGGGTTTCCCCGGGAATGCCGACGACTGGGAGAACAACCTGGGGGCGCCGGAGGTCCTCCCTCTGGGAGGCTGTGATCCCGGCAACCTCGGCGCCATCGGCATGCTGTCCCGTGCCGACGACGGCGACGCGATTCAGCAGATCCTGCCCGCCCCGCAAATCGAGGCCGGCAGAACATACTCGATCAGCATGTGTGTGCGGTATTCCGATGTCCAACCGCCAGGCGTCGTACAGATCGTGAATCCTGCGGACCACGTGAGGTATCGCGTGAGAGTCTCGAGCGCCCCGCTTGTGAATTATACTGACCCGGCCGGTGTGACGGTCGGGGAGACGCCGCCGCTCATCCTGGACAGCTGGGGGACGTACACGTTTCCCAGTTGGACCGCTCCCGCAAATTTCTCCATCATTACCATCAACCCCTTCAACGACAACCCCTTCCCGGATTCGTCGTACGGAGAAATCGACAGGATCTGCATCACGGACGTGACTCCGATCTCTGTCGCCTACCCCGCCCGATGGAACCTCGTCTCCCTGCCGACAACCGTACCGGATGACACCGTGAGTCACGTTTTTCCGACGGCCATCTCTCAAGCGTTTGCATACTACAAGGACTCCGGGTATGTCCCCGACATTCTTTTTCGACCATCCAGAGGCTACTGGATAAAACTCCCGGAGCCGGAAACGCTGATGTATCCCACTGACGGGTACACCCCATACACGGAAGTTACGCTCGAGCGGTCTTGGAACCTGATCGGCATGGACGACGAACCGGTTGCCGTCGGCGACGTGTCGTCGGAACCGGGCGGGCTCGTCACGTCCCAGTTCTTCGGGTACGAGACCGGGTACGAGGTCACCGATACGCTCAGGCCCGGGAAGGGATACTGGGTGAACGCGAGCGACTCGGGGAAACTGATATTCGACACGGCTGTGGGCCCGCCGCAAAACCGGATCCGCATCGTTCCGACGGCGGTGCGGCCTCCGTCACCGCCGGATGAATCTGTCGATATCTCCGGAGGGACGGACCTTGAGATGCCGGCCGCATACAATCTCGTGCAGAATTATCCCAATCCCTTTAACCCGGCCACCGTCATCGAATACGAACTGCCTGGAGAAAGTCGTGTAAGGATCGCGGTCTTCGACGTCCTCGGGCGCGAACTTGCAGTTCTGACGGACGGGATCGAGGCCGGGGGTAACAGGTCGGTCAGTTTCGATGCGGGAAATTTTACGAGCGGGATCTATTTCTACCGGCTCGATGCCGTGGAAACTGCCTCGCCGTATCGGGCCTACAGGTCGATCCGGAAGATGCTGTTGATGAGGTAGAGACAGCAGGGGCGCCTTCATCCTCGATGGGGGCGCCCCGGACTTTGATGCAATCGAACTTCTCACCGGTTGCCACTTTTCGACCGGAGATGATCTTCTTAACCGGGTGAGCCCGGCCCCTACCGCACCATCCGAAGTCCTTTCCTGAGCACCTTCAGCGCGTGCGTAATCTGATTCTCGACCGTTTTGATGCTGAGGTCGAGCATTACCGCAATCTCTCCGTTCGTCTTCCCC
>DATDQD010000240.1:0-2677 GCA_035292425.1 Bacteroidota bacterium | reverse complement strand
ATGCTGACGTGGGGCTCCTTCTCTGCGTCCTGGGAAACTGCCCGGGTGGTACCTGCGATGCAGAGCACGACCGGTATGACGAAAATGAACGATTTCACGGAAATCATGGGCGCTGTCATCCATGAAGATAAGAAAAAAACGGGATTCCGCATCAGGCGGGTCTGCGGACGGGGGGCGGCACGACACTTCTCAGGATGAACATCCCGGCGATGATAAAGGCGCCGATCGAGAGGACCGCGATCCGGTCTCCCACGGCGTCCGAGAGGGCTCCATAGACGAGGGGGCCGACCACCGCGGAGGATTTGCCGCACAAACCGTCGTAGAATCCGAAGAACTCGGCTTCCCGGTTCTCCGGCGTAAGGAGGGCCATCATGCTCCTGCTCGACGATTGCGTCGATCCGATCGCCATGCCTGCGAGGAGGGCGATGACATAGAACGTCCCGACGGTCTGGACGAAGTACGCGCCGATCACGATCCCCACCCAGCCGGCGAGCGTGATGAGGATCGTGCGTTTGGGCCCCATCCGGTCGGTGATGAATCCGAACAGAAACGACCCGAGGATCGCGCTCGTCTGGACGATGGCGAAAAAGAGGATAATGTCGGCGTCGGTCATCCTGAGCGTCTCCGCGGCGAAAATCGCCGCGAACGCGATCACCGTGATGATGGCGTCGTTATACAGAAAGAACGCGATCAGAAATTTTTTCAGCGGCGCCAGCTCCGGATGCGTGAAGATGGCGACGAGTGTGCCGCGCGACTTTCGCATCCCCTCGCGGATGTAGCCGCGCCCGTGGCCGGGCGGCGCCGGGGGCTCGGGGACCCAGACGAAGAGGGGGAGTGAAAAGACAAGGAAGAAACCCCCGGCGATGAGGAACGAATTCCGCACCGATTCGAGGTAGGCGGGGTCGGCGGCATCCTTCAGGGTGGCCTGGACGATCAGGAGCACCGCGAGGGCCCCGAGGTATCCCATGGCGAAACCGTACCCCGAGATCCTGCCATACCTGGACGGGGAGGTGAGGCCGGGGAGAAACGCGTCATAGAAGACGAGCCCCCCCTCGAAACCGATATTGGCGAGGATGAAAAGGGCCATCCCCCAGGCGACCATGCCCGCGTGCACCGTCGAGAGGAGCATGGTACTCGCGGCCGACACGAGCGTCAGCGCCAGGAGGAACCGTTTGCGGTTACCGGAATCGTCGGCCGCGGCCCCGAGCGGCGGGGAGAGGAGGGCGGCGAGGACCATGGAAACGGACACGGCGATCCCCCAGAAAAAGCGTTTTCCCCCTGCGACGTGGTTGGTGAAGTACCGCGAATAGATGACCGTCACGATGATGACGGAGAACGCCGTGTTGGCGAAGTCGAAGAGGGTCCAGGCGAAAATCCGGAAGGGGCCGGAGCTGCCCGTCGGGCCGGACATTACTTGCCCTGTCTGGCCTTCCTGCGGGAGGAGGGTTTGTCGTCGTGGGGGAGCGTGAATTCGAGGAGCCCGCGGCCCGTTTTGTGGAGGGACCCGGAATCGCGCAGCTGCTCCAGGATCGCGTCCAGGACGCCGTTGATGAATCGCCCGCTGTTGGCGGTGCTGAAGATCTTCCCGATTTCGATCGCTTCGTTGATGGTGACCTTGGGCGGGATGTCGGGGAAGTGGAGCAGTTCCGCGATCCCCATCCGCAGGATCATCCTGTCGATCACGGCGATCCGGTCCGACTCCCAGTGCATCACCTTCAATTTGATGATGCGGTCGATTTCCTTGACGTGCTGGAGGACGGCGTGCACGAGGGCCTTGGCAAACTCGAAATCGTCCCGGTTCGATTTCAGCTCCGAGAGAATGTTTTCCATAATAGGAAGAATCGGTTCGCCCGAGAGCTCGTGGGCGTAGAGGACCTGGAGCACCTTTTCTCTCGTCTGACGCCTGCGCGATGTGGCCATGGGAGTTCTCCGGTTATGCGATCATGTCCTGTGGTGGTGGTCGCCGAAGCGGCCGTCGGCCGCAGACCCGCCGGCGTAAAATTTCCGGAGGTGAGCGATCCGCGAGATCCGGTCCCTGGCCAGACGACCGGAGGCCTCGTACGACGGGATGCCTTCCTTCTCGGAGATGGTGAGGATCTCCAGGATCGTGGAGTAGATCCCCTCGGCCTGCTGCAGGGCCCGTTCCCTCGAGTAGCCGCCCAGCTCATTGGCGACGTTGATAAGACCGCCGGCGTTGATGGCGTAATCGGGGGCGTAGAGGATGCCTTTCGCCGTGAGCATCTTCCCGTGTTTTTCCTCGTCCGCGAGCTGGTTGTTCGCCCCCCCGGCGATGATTTTCACCTTCAGTTTCGGGATGGTCTCGTCGTTGACCACCGCCCCGAGGGCGCACGGGGCGAAGATGTCAGCGGCCACGCCGTAGATGTCGTCGGGCGCCACGCAGGTTGCGCCGGTATTCTTCGCGACGGCCCTGACCCTCTCTTCGTAGATGTCGGTGATGGAGATCTTCACGCCCTCGGCCGCGAGGTGGCCGCAGAGAGCGGAGCCGACGTTGCCGGCCCCCTGCACGATGACCGATCTGCCCGCGAGCGAGTCGGTGCCGTAGAGCTTCCTGGCGCACGCCTTCATTCCATAATAGACGCCGAGCGCGGTCACCGGGGAGGGGTCGCCGCTTCCCCCCAGCGCCCGGTCGAGCCCCGTGACGAAACGCGTTTCCATC
>DATDQD010000239.1:0-11169 GCA_035292425.1 Bacteroidota bacterium | reverse complement strand
CGGGATACAACAATCATTCGAAGTGAGTCAGAACTACCCCAACCCATTTAATTCAAGGACGAAGATCGGTTTTATTATATCAGAGGCTGGCCTGATCAGAATAAGGTTACTCAACATTCTCGGGGAAATAATCAGAACTATTCGAGCGGAGGTGATGCAGCCGGGAGAATATTCAATCGATCTCGATCTTACTGAACACCCATCAGGTGTCTACTTCTATCAAATTCAATCTACCTCAAAATCCATCACTCGAAAACTCTCGTTCTTAAAATAAAAACCGCGCCGCTGTGTGATCAGCCGATGATCCCGAACCCCGTGTAGGGATGGAGCGCCTTCGGCACGACGACCTTGCCTTCGGGGGTCTGGTAATGCTCGAGGATGGCCGAGACGACCCTCGGGAGGGCGAGGCCCGACCCGTTCAGCGTATGGACGAACTCGGGTTTGGATGCGCCCCCGCGCGGGCGGAAGCGGATGTTCATGCGCCGCGCCTGGAACGATTCGAAGTTGCTGATGGACGACACTTCGAGCCACCGTTTCTGGCCGGGGGACCAGACCTCCAGGTCGTACTTCTTGGTCTGCGTGAAACCCATGTCCCCTGCGCACATCAGGAGGACCCGGTAGCGCAGGCCCAGCTTCTTCAGGAGCGCCTCGGCGTCCTCGCGCAGGGACTCGAGCTCGTTGTACGACACCCCCGGGTGCACGAACTTCACCAGCTCGACCTTGTCGAACTGGTGGAGGCGGTTCAGCCCGCGCACGTCCTTCCCGTACGACCCGGCCTCGCGTCGGAAACAGGGGGTGTATGCGCAATACTTCACCGGGAGCGCGTCTTCCTGCAGGATCTCGTCGCGGTGGATGTTCGTGACCGGCACCTCGGCGGTGGGGACCATGAAGAGCTCGTCCTTCGGGACGGTGTACATCAGGTCTTCCTTGTCGGGGAGCTGGCCGGTGCCCGCGGCGCTCGCGGCGTTCACCATGAGCGGAGGCTGTATTTCACCGTATCCTTTGCCGCCCGCCTCGTCCAGGAAGAAATTGATGAGCGCGCGCTGGAGCTTCGCCCCCGCTCCTTTGTACAATGGAAATCCCGCGCCGGAGATCTTCACCCCCCGTTCGAAGTCGATGATGTCCAGTTTTTCCGCGAGGACCCAGTGGGGCTGCGCCTCGAAATCGATGACCGGCTCTTCGCCCCACGTGGAGATCTCCCGGTTGTCTGCGGGAGTGCGGCCCTCCGGGACGGAGGGATGGGGGACGTTCGGGACGGTGAGGAGGAGGGCGTTCAGTTTTTCCCCGACGGACTTCAGCTCCTCGTCGAATTTTCGGATCGACTCCTTCACCTTTTCCATTTCAGAGATGGGGCGGGAAGCGTCCTGCTTCTCTTTTTTGAGGCGTCCGATCTCTTCGGAAACGACGTTCCGCCGGTTCTTCAGGGCCTCGGCGCCCCCGAGGATCTCGCGGCGCCGGGAGTCCAGCGCGAGGATCTCGTCGACGCTGTCGGTGTTTCCCTTTTTACGGATCCCCTCGCGGACGAGGTCGGGGTGTTCCCTGATGAATTTGAGGTCTAGCATATGCGGTCAGTGTCTTATTACGGTGATATTTCCACCGGGTGGCGGACCGTCGAAAGCTGGTTTCGCAGAATGAGCAGAGCGTTCTCCATCCCGGACATGGAAAGATTGAGCTCGACCTGGGCCTTCAATATAATAAATCCCGACCTGAGCGGGCGGGGGGCGCTCTGGCTGAGGTCCGACGTTTTGACCGGGGTGATGAGTTTCGGGTTGAATTTGAACACCCTGGCCAGCGCGCGCGCGAAATCGTACCGGCTGACGATGTCCGGGCCCGAAATATGGTACATTCCGGTTTTTTTTAATTCCAGGACCTTGACGATCCCGTAGGCGAGGTCGTCCACGAAGGTCGGGCTTCCCACCTGGTCCGAGACCACATTCACGGGGCGGCCCTCCTGCAGTTCCCCGACGAGCCAGAGGGCGAAATTCGGCTTGACCTTCCGTGCCTGCCCGTAGAGCACCATGGTTCGCACGATCGTATGGCCGATGTTGGTCGTCCGGAGGAGGTTTTCAGAGGCGAGCTTGGTGCGCCCGTAGTAGCTGATCGGGTTTGGACGGTCTTCCTCGGAGTAGGGGCCGCTCTTCCCGTCGAAAATGTAATCCGTCGAGAGCTGGATGAGGTGCGATCCCGCGAGCTTCCCCGCGTGGACGAGGTTTTCCACGCCGTTCACGTTCACCCTCCATGCCGCCTCCCTGTTGGTCTCGCAGGAGTCCACGTTCGTGACCGCGGCGGTGTTGATGATCGTGTCGGGCTGGATCTCGTCGATGACCCTGGCGACCTGCTTCCGGTCGGTGATGTCCAGCCGTGTGTATGGGGCCTGGTCGGAGGGGAAGACCGATGACTCCTGGCTCGAGGTGAGGTGGAGGGAGTAGGATTGCGACTGCGAGAGGAGTTCAGCGATTTTCTGTCCGAGCAGACCGTTGCTCCCGGTGATGACGACGCGCCTCGGCTCCTTTTTCACCGGAGGCTTTCTTCCAGGGCGGTGGCCGCGCCGGTCCTTGCGTCGCGGTATTTCACGATGACGGGAGTATAGAGCGAGAGGCCGTGCCCGGCCGCGAAGGGACCGTCGATTTTCCTGCTCCCGGCGAGGACGACCGCGTTTTCGGGTATAATCAGCGGGGCATCCGGCGTCCTGCGGTAGACGGCACTCTTCGGGATGTCGTAGACGGGCGTTGACCCGGTGAGCATGACCCCCGATCCGAGCACCGCGCCGCGGCGCACCAGCGCACCCTCGTAGATCCCGCAGTTGCCCCCCACGAACACGTCGTCTTCGATGATCACGGGCGACGAGTTGACCGGCTCGAGCACTCCGCCGATCTGCGTCCCCGCGCTCAGGTGGACGCGCTTGCCGACCTGCGCGCACGATCCGACCAGCACGTGCGAGTCGATCATCGTCCCGGAATCCACCCATGCCCCGATGTTCACGTACGATGGCGGCATCATGACCACGCCTTTTCCGAGGAACGCCCCGTCGCGTATGGCGCTCCCCCCGGGGACCACCCTCACCTCGTCGGCCGCGGCGAGAACCCTGGCGCTCATCGTATCCTTGTCGAGATACCCGAAGGGTCCGCCGGGGGAAAAATCGGCGAGGCGGCCGACCCTGAACGCAAGGATGATGCCTTTCTTGACCCACGGGTGTACCTGCCATGCGCCGCCGGAGGGCGAGGCCGCCCGGATGTTCCCTGAATTAAGGTGCGCTTTCAGTTCCGCGACGACCTTGAGCGCGTCATCCCGGTCGATGCCGTCGGCGGTGAGGTCGTAGAGCCGTTCGATGATCGTCCGGAGCATCATGCCAGTTTCAGGCCCCTTACGATGCGCGCGAATTTCTTCCGGTTCTCCCTGCCCATCGGCACCAGCGGCAGGCGGTAGCGCTCCCCGATCTTTCCCATCATCGCGAGCGCCGCCTTGACCGGGATCGGGTTCGATTCGATGAAGTTCGCGGTCATCAGCGGAAGGAGCCGGTTGTGGATCCTGAGCGCTGCGTCGTATTTCCCCCTGAGGCAGAGACGCACCATGCCGGAAAACTCGCGGGGAACCTCGTTCGACACGACGGAAACGACGCCGTCCGCGCCGAGGGCCATCATCGGGAAAGTGATCGCGTCGTCGCCCGACCAGACGCCGAATCCCTTCGGCCGGCGCCTCAGGATCTCCATGATCTGCTCGAAATTTCCCGACGCTTCCTTGATGCCGTTGATATTGGGCACGTCCTCCGCCAGCCGGAGCGTGGTCTCCGCCGTCATGTTGCTGGCCGTCCGGCCGGGGACGTTGTACATGATGATCGGGAGGTCGGTGCTGGCCGCGATCTCGGCGTAGTGACGGTAGAACCCCTCCTGGGTGGGCTTATTATAGTACGGGGCGACGCAGAGGAGGCCGTCGGCTCCCGCGCGGGCGGCCGACCTGGCGAGCTGGACCGTCTTGGCTGTGGAATTGCTCCCGGCGCCGGCGATGACCTTCACCTTCCGGGGGGCGCGCTCGCGCACCGTGGCGATCACGATCGCCTGCTCGGCGTCGGTCAGCGTGACGCTCTCTCCCGTGGTGCCGACGGGGAGGATCGCCTCCACGCCCGCCGCGGACTGGAACCGTACGAGTGCGGCGAGCGCCCCGAGGTCGACCCCGCCGTGCGTATCGAAGGGGGTCACGAGCGCGGTGCCGGTGCCCCTGAACAAGGGTTTGCGCTTCATATCATTCTGTCGCGAGGACATCCTCCATCGTATAGACACCCTGCCTGTCGCGGATCCACCCGGCGGCGATGAGCGCGCCGTGCGCGAAACCCGACCTGTTTTTCGTCCTGTGGACGAACTCGAGCGAGTCCGCCTCGGAGTCGAAGACGACCGCATGCTCGCCGACCGCGTGCCCCACGCGCTGCGACGAAATGTGGAGCTGGCCCTGCTTGATCGCGCCGGTGGCGTTGCCCGCGAGGATCGACGTTTTCCTCCGGATGTTCTTGATCAGAAGCTGGCTCAGGTGCAGCGCCGTCCCGCTCGGGCTGTCAGCCTTGCCGCGGTGGTGCGTCTCGCGGATCGCGACGTCGTACATTTCGTACCTGTCGAAGAGGTGCGCTGCGCAGTTCAGCAGGTGGGCGAAAAGGTTCACGCCGATCGAGAAGTTGGGGGAGTAGACCAGCCCGGTCTTCGCCGTTTCCACGATCTTTCTGACGGCGTCGAGATCGTCATACCAGCCGGTGGTCCCGACGACGATCGGTTTTCCGGCCTTCGCCACGGCCTCTATATTTTTAACGGCCGCCGCGGGGAGCGTGAACTCGACGCAGACGTCGATCCCCCTGAGCGATTCGGCCGTGAGGCCCCTGCCGCCCCGGTTGTTCTCCTCCGTGAAGATTTTCTTTACCGCGATCCCCTTCGCGAGGGCGACGCGTTCGACCTCCGCCCCCATTTTTCCGTTGCCGATGAGCGCGATGTTCATGCCGTGGTCTCCTTCAGGTCCGCCTTGCCCATTTGAAAGCGCGAGAGTTTGTCCAGGCCCGATGAGCCCGTGATTTCCGCCTTGGCGGCTGCGACGGTGTTGGCGTATTCAGCCGCGGCCCCGACGTTTGCGCAGTGAACGTAATGCGCGCAGTAGGCGGCCCCGAACACGTCGCCGCACCCGGTCGGGTCGACGGCGCCGCCGGCCGGCACGCCGGGGACGTCGCGCCGCACGGTGTGCTTCTTCTCGTTGACGTAGACGGTGCAGCCGCCGCTGCCGCGGGTGATGCAGAGCGCCTTCGTGTTCAGCGCGAGCGCCTGCCTGACGAGGTTCTGCTCGTCGTATCCCCCGGGGGCGAGCGCCGCCGCTTCCGCCTCGTTCATCTGGACGGTGTGGAGCATGAAGAGCCACCTCCTCCAGGCCTCGACCGGCCTGCGGAACCGTTCGAAGTTCTCGCGCACGCCCAGCGTGAGGCTGTGCAGGTCAAAGAACACGGGGATGTTCCGGTCGCGGGTCTTCATCCTGATCTCATCGAGGGTCTCGAGCGTGATGTCGTACCCCGAGATCATGTTCACCAGGACCAGGTCGGCGTCGAGCGCGGGCTGGATCTTCTTCCACGGCACCGGGTCGGAAATGTCCCTTGAGACCTCGATCCTCTCGGGACCCGCATGATAATGAAGCGAGACGCGGTTGGTCGGCCCCAGCATTTTGTAGATCCCGGACGTGTCCACGTTCGGGAGCGCGTCGAGGGCCTCGAGGAACTGCTGGTGATCTTCCCTGCCGACGCCGAAGACCGGCCTGACGGTGTCGCCGGGCGGGAGGAGCCCCGAGAGCGCGGCCACCGTGAAGTAGATCCCCCCGTAGCTGCCGGTGATCCGTCCGTCGCCATGGTGGATCTCGTCGAGGCAGAGGTGGCCGATGACGGTGATCGTCACGGGACTCAGACCTTCGCGGTGAACGGGTAACGGCCTTTTTCGGCCAGCCGCCAGATCGCCTGGCAGGAAAACCTGTTCTCGTAGATGGCCCTGCGGAGGATGACGGAGTCCACGCCGGCGGGTCCGAGCGCCTCGACGGCCCGGAGGTCGTCCAGGGAAATCACGCCGCCGGAGACGGTGACGCGCAGGCCGGAAGATCGCGCCAGGCGTTCGAGCATCCGGGCATTCAGGATGCGCAGGCCCCCGGACCGGTCGAGCTCCGTGTAGAGCAGGCGCCGGAAACCCATCTTCTTCGCCACCGCGCCGAGCGCGAGCGGGTGCCCCGGGGAGCGCTCATCCACGGAGACGCCCTCCGGCGGCGCGCGGTGTTCGATCGCGGCGACGACCTTCCCGGCGCCGTATCTCCCCACGATGCGCGCGGCAGTCTCGGGCAGTTCGGCGATCAGTCCCGGCCGGAGGACGATCCTGCACGCGCCGGAGTCGAGGAGGCGTCCGGCATCCTCTTCGGAGGAAATGCCGCCGCTGATCTCGATGGGAATGTCCACGCTGGCGACGAGACGGCTCACCAGGTCGAATTGCGTGAAGCTCCCCCGGCGGGCGCCGTCGAGGTCGGTGACGTGGAGCGTCTTGGCATTCTCGACCCGCAGGAGCCTGGCGATTCCGACCGGGTCGGTCCCGACGCCGTCTCCTTCCAGCCCCTCCATGGGATAGGCGGATACGCCGTTCTCGATGTCGATGGCTGGAATGATGAGCAGCATGGAAATGGAATGAAGTTGAACGAAAAATGCAGAAAATATATCTGAAATTCAACCGTGACGCCGGACGGAGGGGGGATGGATCAGGAGGCGCCGAATTTTTTCCGGCGGTTTCGGATGTAGTCCACGAAGATGAACTCCCCGAGGTTGTCGAGGGTGGAGTAGTACGCCCTTCCGCGGTTCGCCTTCGTCAGTTCCTGGACGAAATTGATGAGCAGGGGATCGCGGGCGACCATGAACGTGCTGATGGGGATCTTTTCGCGGCGGCAGGCGACGGCCTCGTCGAGCGTCTTGTTGACGATCCGGGGGTCGAGCCCGAAGGAGTTCTTGTACAGCCGGCCGGCGTCGTCGAAGATGGCGGAGGGTTTTCCGTCGGTGATCATGAAGATCTGCTTGTTCGCGGTGCGCCGCCTCCGGAGGAGCATCCGCGCCATCCTGAGGCCCGCGCGGGTGTTCGTGTGGTACGGCCCGACGTTCAGGAACGGCAGTTCGTTCAGGCTGACCAGGCGCGCGTCGTCGCCGAACACCACCAGCGCGAGATAATCCCTCGGGAATTTCCGCATGATCAGCTCGGAGAGGGCCAGGGCAACCTGCTTCGCCGGCGTGATCCGGTCCTCGCCGTAGAGGATCATGCTGTGGCTGATGTCGAGCATCAGGATGGTGGAGCAGGAGGTGATGTGCTCCGTCTCGTAGACCTCGAGGTCGTCTTCCGTGAGGGAGAAATTCTCGATGCCGTCCCTCATGAAGGTGTTTTTCAGCGTCGAACTCAGGTCGATGTTCGCGGGCGAGTCGCCGAGGGACCATTTCCGGATCTCGCTCGCCCTGTCGATCCCCGTGCCCGTCTGGGGGACGTCGTGCGATCCGATGTCGCCCTTCCGGAGGGACGTGAACACCTCCCTCAGCGCGTCCTCGCGTATCCTCTGGACGCCCTTCGTCGTCAGGATGCGGGTGTCCCCGGTTTCCTCGATGATCCCCTGGTCCTTCAGCCTCTGCAGGAGGTCGTCGGGACCCAGGGATTCGTCGAAGAGCCCGTGTTCCTCGGCGAGCCGGCGGAGCCACTCGAGCGCTTCTTCCACGTCTCCGCTGGTCTGCACCAGCAGATAGCTGAAGAGCGACGTGAGCTGTTCGAGCCGCTGTTCGTCGGTCGCGGACTGCTCGGTCCATTGACTGTAACGGAATCGCACGCGCGCGCCTTAATCGTCCTCTTCCCCGCGCGATCTCCTGTTGAAGATCGTCCCGACCATGTCCTTGTAGCCGATCCTGTGGTCGGCCTCCTCCTTCGCGATCCGCGAACTCTGGTGCAGGCCGTCCAGGACGAACTCCATCGCGGCCGCGAGATGGCAGCGGTCGGCCGCGGGGACCTCCATGTGCTTCAGCGTGATGTCCCTCAGGCCCTTCACCCTGTCCAGTTCGCCGTAGTAGCCCTCGAGCGGCATGTCGTCGGAAATTTCAATGGCGTTGCCCGACTCGAACCACGAAAGAATCCGCCCGTACTCGCCTTCCTCCCGGGGGGGGGACGCCTCTTCCTGCCGCTGCACTGTCCTGGCCCGCTTCTGGAGGGGGTCGGGAAAATATTTCCTGAAGACCGTCCTCACCGCCTTGCCGATGAGCGCCTTCCCCACCCTCGCCGGGCCTTCCTGTTCCCCCTCGAAGACGAGTTCGATCTTGCCCGTCATCGCCGGGAGCACGTGCGGCAGGTCGGAGATCCTCGGCGCGATCCGGGAGTCCCCGTTCAGGATCGCGCGGCGTTCGGCGTTGCTCACCAGGTTTTCGAGCGCGGCGATCGTCAGCCTCGCGCTGACGCCCGATTTCTGGTCCACGAATTCGCTCTGCCTGGCCTCGAACGCCACCTGTTCGATGATCTCGCGGAAATACGCCGGAATGTCGACCTCCCCGGAGCCCCTCCGGATCCACGCCTCCTGCTCGGTGATCCTGATGGCGTCATCGATGGTGCGGGGATAGTGCGTGAAAATTTGGGAATCGATTCTGTCTTTGAGCGGGGTGATGATGTTCCCGCGGTTCGTGTAGTCCTCGGGGTTCGCGGTGAACACAATGAGAATATCGAGAGGGATCCGCACGTTGAACCCGCGGATCTGAATGTCCTTCTCCTGCATAATGTTGAACAGCCCCACCTGGATCCTCGGCTGGAGGTCGGGGAGCTCGTTGATCGCGAAGATGCCGCGGTTCGTCCTGGGGATGATGCCGAAATGGATCGCACCCTCGTGGGAGTAGTGGAGTTTCTTCGTGGCCGCCTTGATCGGGTCGATGTCGCCGATCAGGTCGGCGATCGTCACGTCGGGCGTCGCGAGCTTCTCGCCCAGGCGCGCGTCGCGGTGGACCCACTCGACGGGGAGCGCGTCGCCCATCTCCATCGAGAGGTCGTGGCACCGTTTGCAGACCGGGCTGTAGGGGTTGTCGTTGATCTCGCATCCTGCGACGATCGGCATGTACTCGTCCAGCAGGGCCGGCAGGAGCCGGACGATGCGGGATTTCGCCTGCCCCCTCAGCCCGAGGAGCATGATGTCGTGTTTTCCCAGGAGGGCGTTGACGATCGAGGGGATCACCGTATCGTCGAAACCGATGATGCCGGGGAAAAGCGTTTCCCGCTTCCGGAGTTTTTCGACCAGGTTTTTTCTCACCTCCTCCTTGACGGGGAGGACCCTGTGGCCCGCGTTCTTGAGTTCGCCGCGGGTGGAAATTGTTGGCTTCACGCGTTTTTGACCCGGTAATGGGAGACGGCTTGCAATGACAACAGGGAGGAGCGGTTTTTTGTTTCCCGTTGCCCGATGAAATGTAGGCCGAATTTCGGCGAAAATCAAAAATTGAGTATATTCACACGGTTTGCGGATCGTCGAAAAACATATCGCGATGCGGACGGCCGGATGCCTGCTCCTGGTCGCGCTCCTATCGGCCTCCGCCGCCCGGCTGCGGGCCCAGGGCTCCGGCGGCGCCAACAGCGAGACCGAACCGCGAGCGCTCATCGACGTCCCCACCGCGGGAATGCTCCTGGGAGGAATGAAGGCCTTCCAGATCGACTTCTTCCATTCCGACGGTCTCAACGCGGGGTTCTCCTACGGGCTCACCGACCGGCTCATGATCGGCCTCTCCTACGGCGGTACCATGATGATCGGCACCCGGGCGCCGGACTGGAACGAGGTCCCGGGGTTCCTCGTAAGGGTGAGGGTGGTCGAGGAATCGGAGGGGTTCCCCGCCCTCGCCATAGGATTCGAATCGCAGGGCGCGGACGGATATATCGACGCCATGGACAGATTCACGATCAAGTCGCCCGGCTTCTACCTTGTGCTGAGCAAGAACTATGATGCCTCCGGCTATCTTGGGTTCCACGGCGGCGTCAACTACAGTCTCGAGAAGGACGACAACGACAAGGACGTCAATCTGTTCGGCGGCGTCGATAAAAGCATCGGGTCGTTCATGTCGATCGTGGGCGAATACAACCTCTCATGGAACGATAACAGCGGCGATGCCCTGGGGAGGGGAAGGGGATACCTGAACGCGGGCGTCTGCGTGTACCCCGGGGCGGGCATCATGCTGTTGTTCCAGTTCAAGGACCTCCTCGAAAACCAGCCCCACGAGGGATTCGCCAACCGGACCCTGCGGATCGAATTCACCCGCTGATCCCCTTCCTGTCCAGAAAAAGGCACATTTCCGCCGGTGTTGTGTGTAGAAACACACACGACCGGATGCCGGCGCCCGGAACCCTTGAATGTCAGCCCGTTTATGACTAAATTTTAATGAAAATGTCCGCCGGCGATGGCACTATTATTGTAATCTAAGAGTTTGTACAGTAGAGAGAGAAACGCCATGAAAACCTCAACCATGACCCTGATCGCCTTCCTTGCCGCGTTCCTGACGCTCACCGGCACACAGGGGTGTTACACCCAACTGGGGATCACCCGCGACGAGGAGGCCTATGACGACGACAACGACACCGAGGCGGTCGCCGAGGACGAAGCGGCCGGGGAAGCCGCCGAAGAGGAGGCTGACGATGACGCCGACGCCAACGGGTACGGAGAGGACTGGGACTCCAACGTGAGGTTTGGGTTCGATTATTATTATCCCTACACCTACTGGCCGTCCGTCACCTTCGGGATGGCTTACAACGACCCGTGGTACAACTGGTACGGGTACAACTCGTGGTACAGCCCGTACTATCCTTCCTGGTATAACCACAGGCCATGGTCACCGTATTATTCCAACTACGGGTACGGCTACGGGTACGGCTACGGGTATTACTACCCCGGATACTATTACCAGAACGTCGCCCCGGTCCCGAGGACCAACCGCGATTTCGGATCGACGCGCGGAAGCCGCGGAACCGGCGGAACGCGCGGCGTCAACGCCAGCGACGGCATGCGCGGCGGCATCAATGACCCGCAGCACATGGACCTTCCCTCCGCATCCGGCAGGGTGACCACCGGCGGGACAAGCGCCGGCAAACCGGGGAGTGTAAAGTCCGGCGAGAACTCGCGGACGACGGGCTC
>DATDQD010000238.1:0-2671 GCA_035292425.1 Bacteroidota bacterium | reverse complement strand
TGTTCGTACCTCGGCAGGCTCCCCGGCGGGAGGTCGACGGGGGGCCGGTCGGTGAGCAGGCCGGAATCGGGGGGCGGGGCCTCGTAGAGGGGGACGTCGTAGAGCTCCCCCTTCCTGGCGAAGGGGAGCGTGATCGCCTTTTTCCCGACGATGGTGATCTCCGGGATCTCGAGTCTCGGAAGGTCCTTCCGGACGACGGAATCGGGGACCTGGGCGCCGGCCCGCGGACCCGCAAGGAGAAGAAGCGCCGCGAACGCTGCGGTGATGCGCATGGCGGTGTTTCTCATTTCCGCAGCCTCCTTAACCGTGCTTCGGCATCGTTTTTCATCGCCGGATCCACCGGGTTTTCGACGATTTTTTCATAGAGCCCGATCGCCTGGCGGTTGTCGCGGAGCCGTTCGTACGATTCGCCCGCGCCCAGGCGCGCCCGTTCAACCAGGATCGGGAAATCGCCGTACTGTTCATACACGTCCCTGAACGCCTGGAGGGCGTCTGCGGGCTTTTTGAGCGAGAGATAGTTTTCCCCCATGAGCAGCAGCGCTTCCGCCGCGAGATCGTCGTTGCGCCTTGCCACGATGCGCTCCAGCGTGTCGAGCGCCATCCTGTATTCCTTCGCCCCGATGTGCATGCGGGCGAGCTGCAGGCGGCTCCTGTCGGCGAAGATATCGTCGGAATGTTTCTCGATCACCTCGCGGAACTGCTTCTTCGCCGCGGGCCTGTCGGGGATGTTCATCCCGGCGACGCCGAGCTGGTAGCGCGCTTCGGCGAGGAGGGGCGATTGCGGGTATTTCCCGGCGAACGGCCCCAGGACGCCGACCGCCGCCTTGTACCGCTTCAGCTTGATATACGAAACGCCCGTCATGAGCCGGACGTTCTGCGCCGTCTCGGTATCGTCGAAGTTCGCGAGAATTTCCTCGTAGTACGAAACGGCCTGCTGCTGGTTGTTCTCCAGTTCATAAGCGCGGCCGAGCTGGTAGAGCGCCTTCGCCCGGAGGTCGCGCGGGGGATTCAGCTTCAGCATCGACTGGTATTCCAGCGCGGCGCCAGCGTAATCACCCTGGCTGAAGAGGATGTCCCCCTTGCGCATGATCAGCTCCTCCCTCGACCCGCCCTCGGGTACCGCCTCGAGGAACTTGTCGATCTCCGCGAGGGCGCCGGCCGGCTTGCCCTCGGCCTGGTACGTGTACTGCAGGCCGGTCATCGCGTCGCTTACGAGAGGGCTGGAGGGAAATTCCGCCAGGACCTTCTGGTAATAGACGCGAGAACTGTCGTACTGCTTCAGGTTGTAGTACGAGTCGCCGGTATTGAAATAGACGCGGGGCATGAGCTGGCTCCCGGGATACCCCTCCATGAACACGGCGAATTCCCCGAGGGCCGCGCGGTAGTCCTCCCCGGAGAAATAGGTCCAGGCGATGTTGAACCGGACGACCTCGCCGTAGATCGACCCGGGATATTTTTTCTGGAAATCGCGGAGGTGACCGATACCCCGGTCGGCGTCGCCGCGCTGGATGTACGACATCCCGAGCTGGAATGCCGCGTACTCCCCGAACAGTCCGCCCTTCCCCCCTTCGGCCAGCGCGGCGTAGAGCGCGCCCGAACGGTCGTACTGTCCGAGGAAGAAGTAACAGTCCGCCCGGCGCAGGTCCGCCTCGGCGGAGCGCGGGTCGTCGGTATGCTGCCGGCTGAACCGGTCGAAGGCCGCCGCCGCGCCGGTGAATTTCTGCTGTTCGAAGAGGCACCAGGCCGCGCCGTATTCGGCCGCGGCCCTGTGGGGACCGTCGGGGAGCTTCGTGACTGCGCCGGAGAACGCGCGTTCCGCGTCGCCGAAACGGCCGTCCTGGTAGAGCGCCTCGGCCCTCCAGAGCAGGGCGTCGGGCATGTCGTGCGACGAGGGATATTTTTTCAGGAAATCGCCGAGCAGTTCCTCGCTGCTGCGGAACCTCCCCAGGTGGTACATCGCGATCCCCTCGCGGTACATGGCCGCGGCCACGAGGTCGTCGGGGCCCGGGAGCTTCCTGACCTGCGCGAAGGCGTACTGGGCGTTGGAGAAATCGTTGATCGCCAGGCTGCTCTCCCCCATCATCCGGCAGGAGAGCGCCCGCCGTTCGCTTTCCGGAAAGAGCCTCGCGGCGTAGGAAAAATTTTTCTTCGCGTCCCGGTAACGCCCGTTCCTGTACTGGATCATCCCCATCTGGATGTACGCCCGCTCCGCAAAGCGGTCATACGGCGACCGGTAGGTGAGCGTATCGAATTTTGCCACCGCGGTGAATTCGTCGCCGCCGAGAAGGGACAGGACGCCGCTCTGGTAGAGGGCGGCGATTCCCACCGAATCGTTTCTGTTCGAGAGCGAATCGAGGTGCTCGCCGGCCTGCGCGTAGTTGCCCTGCCTGATGAGAGCCCAGGCGAGGCCGAGCTCGGCCCGGCCCGCCAGGGGGCTCCCCGCGGTATTCTCCATCAGCGAACGGAACGACTCCACGGCGTCGGGATATTCGCCCAGCCTGAACGCGGTTTCGCCGTTGAGCAGGTCGAACTCCTCGCGCTGCGCGGGCGTGGACGGTACGACCCGGCCGAGAATGGAATACGCCGTGCGCGCGTTCCCCTGCCTGAGGGCGATCGAGGCTGAGCGGAGCCTGCCGTCGGCGGCCAGGCGGCCGCCGGGGAATTCCGCGAG
>DATDQD010000237.1:0-4064 GCA_035292425.1 Bacteroidota bacterium | reverse complement strand
GGGGCGGGGACCTGAACGAGGATAATGAGCGTGACTCGTGCGCGGATACTCATGGGTGATTTCAAAGTAGAGGAAATCGTCGTGTGATGCAATAGGCAGTCAGGGAGGAAAGGAGGAAGGGACTGCGGCAGGATGATTGGAAATCACGACCCATTACCGTATATTTCCGGCAAAACATAGATGAGTATCGTTTACTCCCCCCGCATCCAATCCTTGGAAAAGATACTCGGCATAGACTCCAACTTTCTCGGTGCCCCGACTTTGCGCGCCACCTGGAGGAATTCACGCGTCGCGATCCTCCCGATCCCCTTCGAGCAAACCGTGTCTTACGGAAAAGGCGCCTCCCGGGGCCCCGCGGCGATCCTGAAAGCCTCTTCCTACGTCGAGTTTTACGACGAAGAGACCGGCAGGGATGTCATGAGGGACGTCGGCATCGCGACCCTCCCCCCGCTGCGGACAGGGGGAAAAAAGGGTCCGCCGGCCCTCGGCATGATTGAAAAGCGCGCGGCCGGGATCGCACGCTCCGGGAAGTTCCTCTTCTCCCTCGGGGGCGAACACACCATCACCCAGGCGCTGGTCCGGGCGCATCTCCCGCTCTACCCGGGCCTCTCCGTCCTCCAGATCGACGCCCACTCCGACCTCAGGGAGTCGTACCAGGGAACCCTCTTCAGCCACGCCTGCGTCATGGCGAGGATCTGCGAGTTCCTCGATCCGCGCCGGATCGTGCAGGTCGGCATCCGGGCCCAGTGCGAGGAGGAAGCCGCGTTCATACGGCAGAAGAAGATCACCACCCTCTACGCGCACCAGGTGCGCCGGAGCCGGCCGGGCGCGTGGATGGACCTCGCCGTCTCGAAACTCTCCAGACACGTCTATGTGACGTTCGATGTCGACGGGCTCGACCCGTCCGTCATGCCCTCCACGGGCACGCCGGAGCCGAACGGCCTCACCTGGGACGAAACGATGCGCTTCCTGAAGCTCGTGGCTTCGAAACGCACGGTGGTGGGCTGCGACGTGGTGGAATTCGCCCCGCTGAAGGGCCTGCACCACGCGGACCTCGCGGCGGCAAAACTTGTCTCCAAGATGATCAACTACTTCGTACGCTGACCGAAAGGATACGACGATGGACCTTCGCAGAACGCTCATGCTCCCGGTGCTGGTGCTCGCTCTCTTTCTCCCCTCCTGCGGTACAAAGACCGGCGAGGAGACGGCCACCCGCGCCGACCAGAGGACCTACGCCCTCGAGAGGGTCGGCCCCGCCAGGGTCGTCCAGCTCTACGCCGACGGGTTCGACCAGCTCACCCCGAAGGAAAAAATATTCGTGTACTATCTCTCCCAGGCGGCGATCGCGGGCAGGGACATTGCGATCGACCAGCACCATCATGCCGCGCTCGAAGTGCGGGACATCTTCGAACAGATTTATACGCATTCCGGCGGCATCGACAGCACCGTGAAGAAGAACCTGACCCGGTACCTCAAGCTCTTCTGGATCAATAACGGATTTTACGACAACCTGACCGCCAAGAAGTTCGTCCCGGCGCTGACGGTCGACGAGTTCCGCGCTGCCGCGGCGAAGGCCGCCGCGAACGGGGCGGACTTCATGCTCGGGATGGAGACGCTCGACGCGAGAATCGGCCGCCTCAGGGGAATCATCTTCGATCCGAAGGTCGACCCCGTCATGACCGAGAAGACACCCGGCAGGGACTGGATCAGTGGGAGCGGCGTGAATTTCTACGGGAAGGACATCTCCTATGCCGAGGTGCAGAAATGGGCGGCCGCAGGGAAAGAAAAGTACCCGTTGAATTCCAAGGTCGTGAAGGAGAACGGGAAGCTGGTGGAGAAGGTCTGGCGCGCCGGCGGCGACGGCGTCGCGCCCGGGATGTACGCCCCCCAGCTCAGGGCGGTCATCGCGAACCTCGAATCGGCGGTCCCGTACGCCGGCTCCGATTACCAGCAGGAGACGGTCCGGCTGCTGATCAAATTTCTGAAGACGGGCGAGCCCGGGGACTTCAGGAAGTACAACATCCACTGGGTCTCCGACACTTCGAACATTGATTTCATACTCGGTTTCATCGAAGCATATCTCGACCCGAGGGGCCAGAAGGCGGAGTTCGAGGCCTCGGTCTACTACACCGACCCGGAGCAGACCCACCTCATGAGGAAGCTCGCAACCTACGTGCAGTATTTCGAGAACAAGGCCCCGTGGGAGGAGCAGTATAAAAAACAGATCGAGCAGGTCCCGATCGCCAACGTGATCAACGTGACGATCGAGACGGGGGGAACGGGCCCCGTCTCCCCGATCGGCATCAATCTCCCGAACGAGCAGGCCATTCGCGAACAGTACGGGAGCAAGAGCGTGCTTCTGCACAACATCGTCGACGCCTATGAAAAATCCTCCGGCAAGGATATCCTGAGGGAATTCGCGAACAGCCAGGCCGAGATCGACAACCAGGAGAAGTACGGGACGATCGTGGGCAATCTCCACACGGCGATGCACGAGGTGATCGGCCACGCCTCGGGGAAGGTGAGCGACAAACTGGAGGGGAAGGACCCCGCCGACTTCCTCCCCGGCTACTACAACACCCTCGAGGAGGCCCGCGCCGATCTCGTGGCGCTCTGGAACGCCTGGGACGTGAAGCTGGTGGACATCGGCGTCGCGAAGACCCCCGGGGAAGCGCGGAAGATCGGCGAGACCATGTACGATCAGGCGGTCCGCGTCGCGATCAGCCAGCTGCGGAGGATCGGGAACGACACCCGGATCGAGGAAGACCACATGAAGAACCGCCAGCTCATCGTGCACTATATCATGAAGCACTCCGACGCGGTGATCGCCGAAAAGAAGAACGGGAAGACCTCCTACCGGATCGTCGACTACGACCGGATGCGCGTCGCCGTCGGGAAGCTGCTCGCGGAGATCATGCGGATCAAGGCGGAGGGAGACCTGAAAGCGGCGGAACAGCTGGTGAACACCTACGGCCTGCAGGTGGACATCGCCCTCCGGGACGAGGTACAGGAACGCGTGAAATCGCTCGACTCTCCCTCATATACCGGCTTCGTCCAGCCCGTGCTCACGCCGGTCATGGACCCGGAGGCAAGGATCGTCGACGTGAAGGTGACCTATCCGCTCAGCCTGGCGGACCAGATGCTCTCTTACTCCGCGATGACACGGAAGATGACCGCGCCTCCGGAGGGGCGGCGCTGAACGGGAGGTCCCGGCCGTGGGAAAATGATCGTCACTGCCGGCCCGGGATGTTCCCGGCCATGATCGTCCGGTACCCTCCCTGACCGGTCCCATCCTCTCCGGAGGCTTCGACGGTGAACGCTTCCGCCATGAACGGCTTCCCTGCTTCCACGGGGAAAAACCGGTAGAAGACATCTGCGGTGTCACGGTCGTCTCCACGGAATTCCGCGATCCGCACGGATGCGTCCTCACGCACCGCCTTGAGCCGGAAATTCCCTCTCCCCAGTTCGGTCGGAAGGTTCAGGATCTGCAGCATGGCGCTCCCGTCCGCGGTGTCCCAGACGATCCTGCCGGAGAGGCCGGGATAGTCGAGAGACCCGTTCAGCACCGTCACCACCCCCCTCGATTCGAAAAAGCCGGAGATGCCGGCAAGCCGGTTGTATTTCACGACGAGTTCCGTGTGACTTCCATCGAGCGATTCGAGGAGGTTCTCCTGTTCGTCAAGTTTCCCGTGGAGAGTGCGGAGATACAACCCGAGCACCGCGATCACGGCGATCGCGGCGAGATTCATCAGCAGACCGGCGCGGTCCCGCACGAGGATCATACCCGCGGCCGCCGGCCCGGGCTGCGGCCCGGGGGCTTCATCTGCGATACCATCGGAGACCGTTGGCGCCTGCGCGGCGCCGGCGGCCGGGCCATGCGGAAGCGAACCGGCGGTCCGGGCGAGTCCCAGCGAGAAGAGGATTTTATCGGAAAGATCCACAGGGAACTTCACGTTGGGCAGAAACATCGGGAGGACATGCGCGGCGGCGGAAAATCGCGATATTTCCTCCATGCATTCCGGGCACCCCCCGGCGAGATGATCGTAATATTCGGGTTCCTCTTC
>DATDQD010000236.1:0-21856 GCA_035292425.1 Bacteroidota bacterium | reverse complement strand
TGTTTCGCAGGAAACCTGCGCAGTGCCCCCGGCATAGTCCGGCCCGTGACAGGTGCGGCACGACCGCATGTCCCAGCCATCCGCCGAGATCGACTTGCCGTGGAACCGCGCGGACGCGGCATCGGTCCACCCTTCCGTGTGGACCGAGATACCCGAACCGGTCGGCGCCGGAACATCGTCCTTCAGTTCGGCGCATCCCGCGAAGAAGGCTGCCGCGACGGCGAGCCCCGTCAGAAGCTGCAGACAGTGTAACAGTGTCTTCATCGGTTCTCCGGGCTGCTCTGTTGCACCGTTCAGGGATTCCTCAGCGCGGCGAGGGAGCTCGCCAGAAGTTCCCGCGCGTAGAGCGTGTTGTGGATCCCCTTGCTGAGATCGTGCTCCACGAAGAAATAATTATAGAGCGCGCCGGCCTTCACCGCGGGCGTGATCCTGAGCGGCGACGAGGAGCTCGCCAGGACGAGTTCCTCCGTGGGATCGAGCCATCCCCTGCCGACAAGCGCAATGCGAAGGGCCTGCAGGGAGTCCTCTATCCACTCCTGAACGAGGTGCATGTCATCGGCCGAGAACGTGGAGGGATGGCAGCCCGATTGCAGGCAACCGGTCAGGAGAGGGACCTTCTCTCCTTCCGCCTCGTAATGAATGTTCATGGTGTGTCCGCCCGCCTTGCCGGTCCCCATCCCGGGCGGGTAGCTCTGCTCGGCCATGTGGCAGGTGGGGCATCCCTCCGTCCTGATGACGGCGTTCGAGGAGTGGTTCGAATTGCCGGTATACGTATAACCGGGGAAGTGGTAGCCGCCGTCGCCCATCAGCATCTGGCCCTGGACGCCGTAATGCGAATACCACCGGCTCGAGGCGATCGTGATGGTGTCCGTCGGGCCAGGCGCGGCCGGCATCTTCGGGGTCATCGACCTCGTCATGTGGCACTGCACGCAGAGGTTTCCCTTCCCAAAATCGAAATTGGCGTTCGGAACGCCTGCGATATTGGACAATATCGAGACCGGCGTCGCTTTCCTGAGGGAGAAATCCGCCCTCGAGTGGGGTGAATGACACGCGAAGCATCCCGGCGGGCTGGGCACGAATTGTGCGGTGACAGTTGCGCCGTTCATCCGCTGGATGAACCCTTCCGTCGTGTGGCACCCGGCACACGACGGGCCGTTGCGCTCGATGTCGCCGCCGATCGCGTGCTTCGACTGCTCCCACTGGTAGGCCCGGCCCAGGATATAGTATGTCGTGTCGGTCTCGGGGTTATGGCAATCGGCGCACCTGATCCCCGCGGCGAATCCCTCGAAGACGTCGGACCCGACTCCGGGGGGTCCCTGGGGTCCTGGGTCACCCTTGCATCCGGCCATGAGAAACGCGGCGATAATGAGAACGACGAAAACGACGAGCGATCGGGTCTGCTTCATGCTGATGGTCTCCTTGTCCTGTTCCCCCCGGCTTCCGCCCGCCGGGGATAGTATTCATGCTGCCGCGAAAATTCCGTTACCGGCCCGAATGGCAGAGAATGCAGGTCGGGTCCTTCCCTTCCACGTCGTGGCACGAAACGCACGATTCGATGTCGCGCCGCCCCATCTCGGCGTGGCGGCCGCCGCCCGAACCCGCGCCGATCATGACGAAGCCCGCCTCGAAATGCGACTGCGGTTTGATTTTCCCTTCCGTCACGATCCCGCCCGCCTCATGGCAGTCGGCGCAGAACATCTGCCGGTCGTGGCACGTCGAGCAGTCGATGAGGCGCGACCTGGCATCGACGGGATGTGTGAAGCGATAGTTCAGGTCGTGCGCCGCCTGGAGGCGAAGCGCGTCAGGCGAATCCTTGAGCGGAGTGCGTGCGCCGGGCACCGTCATCAGGCCGCGCGTCCCGCCGAAGCCTCGCAGCTGGTCGCCGGTGTGGCACTCCTGGCATAAACTTTCGCGGTGGCAGGCCGCGCAGTCCACATCCACCTTGCCCACTCTCACAGGCCTGTCATGCTCTTTCATGAATCCCGACACGAGGTGGTTCCCGGGGACCAGCTTCACGAAATCGCGGTGACAGGTCTCGCACTCATTGGACACCCTGCCGGTCGAATGGCAGTCGACGCACATCGCCATCTCCGGGATGCGCACGTCCATGGCGCCAGGTACACCCGTGTCCGCCGCATCCCCGCCGCCGCCGCCGTGGCAGGTCTCGCAGGCGATCCCGCCGGTTTTGGCGTGGGTTTCGTGGGCGAACACCAGGTCGCGCTCGGGCGAAACCGATGGCCCGATGTTGTCCGGATCGACGTGGCAGTAAGCACAGTCGTTGTTGACGGCCTCCTCGTGGCACGACTGGCAGCTCTCGTGTCCCGGGATCAGGCGGTCGGCGGAGAACTTGCTCTCCATGACCCCGCCGTGACAATCCGTGCAGGCGATCCCTCTCTCGGTGACATGGTTCGGGTGGGAAAACTTCACGCTCTTTCCGCCGCCGGGGGAGGCATGGGCCGGTTCGGTTGTATTATCCATCCCGACGGTCAGAACCATGACCGCGACCAGGGCCGCCGCGAGGATGAGGGTCTGTCGTACGAACCTGTCGATCCCCGGGGTCATAGCGCCCCCAGATTATGGTTGAACCAGTAGCTGACCTTGAGGAATCCCCTCACGTCGTTGTCCATGAATTTGTTGTTGAGCATCTGCATCTGGGCCTCGAACGACACCGGGGCCGCGGGACGAATGATCGCCCCGAGCGCGCCCGAGAACATCGTCTCGTCGGGAGAGCCGGCCGAGAGCCGGTAGCTTGAATACGACACCGCCGCGGTGGGCGTGAACATCCTGTCGAAGAGCGGATACATCCCCTGAA
Source organism: Bacteroidota bacterium (assembly GCA_035292425.1). GTDB lineage: Bacteria > Bacteroidota > Ignavibacteria > UBA10030 > SZUA-254 > SZUA-254. The sequence goes on along the minus strand of DATDQD010000236.1, from coordinate 19,044 downwards.
GATAGAACGAGCTCAGCTCGCCGGCGTATCCGATCGATCCGCTGTAGTTCAGGCTCGCATAACTGGTCGCCACGCCGAGGCTGAGGCGCCGGCTCAGGTCTCCGTCGTACCCCACGTACGCGTACCGGGCGGAGGCCCGCAGGGTCGGCGTGAAGGCATACTCGAGACCGCCCTCGTATTCCCTCACCGGGGACAGGGGGAAAATCGTGAACCAGGAATTATACGGTATCGCCGGTTCGCGGTAGATGAAATTGGCGAGGAACGTGAGCTCTCCGGTGACAACGGTCCGCGCGCCCAGCTCGGCGCGCCGCGTCCGCTCCAGGTTGAGGTCGTAATCGTAGCGCCCATAGAGGTAGAGATCGTGCCGTCCCGCCGCGTTATGGGAAATGTCCGCCCCGAGGAGCTGCGTTGCGCGGGAGCCGGGCGAGATCGTCACCGTCACCGGATTGAAGAACGAATCGGGCCGCAGCGCCTCGTAGGCCTCCCGTTCGATCCTCCGGTTAACGTAACTCACGCCGAAACGGGTCCCCTGCGCGAGTTCACCGGTGGCCTGGGCGCCCAGGAGAAAGTTGTTCTTGAGGTCCCTGTTGTGGTCGTACACCAGGGATCCGGGTACATTCGAGCCGCCGTATGCCGCGAAGGTGAGCTTTTTCTCCATCGCGCGGAACTTGAAATATCCCCCGTCCACCGCGCCGACGCCGACACCGGCGAAGACCGGCACTCTGCCGAGTCTGGCTTCGAAGGTCCTCTCGTCATTGCGGTACCCGGCGAAGAGGTTTCTCACGCGGAGCTCGGCCCCGTCGCCCAGCGACTCCGAGAGGAGCGTGTTGCCGTAGACCGACGTGGAGAGGGTGAAGCCGGAATGGTTCACGTCCACCTGGAAGTTCTGCATCCCCAGGAGGAGATTCTTCGAGACGCCGATCGTATCGAACTTTTCCCATCCGTAGACCGCCGTGGAAAATCTGCCGGTGATCTTTTGGGCGTGAAGGGGGAGGGCAAGGAACATCAGGATGGCGGCAATGTACGCCTGTTTCGTCGACACGGACCTGTCAATCATGTCTTTCGTTCTCGTCTGCCAAACAGTTGAAAGCCATACACCGAATTCCGGGACTCGCCGTGAATATCTCAATTTATGATTTCAGATGCAATGGCGATTTCAAAAAAAATTCAAATCCCACCAAATTGGTCGGATATAACAGAGCCCCGATCATTGCTGACCGGGGCTCTGAAGTTCGGGCCTGAACGCCGGGGATCCGCCCGACCATTTGATCGGCCGGTACCCGCGTCAATCATTTCAGGAACACCATTTTTTTGACCGACGTAAACTCCGGAGTCTGCAGGCGGTAGATATAGATTCCGCCGGCGAGCATCCTGCCGGACTGGTCTCTCCCGTCCCACGTGAGATCGTAGACGCCTGGGTCATACGTGTCGTCCATCAGCGTTATCACCTTCTCGCCAAGAATGTTATAGACCGTCAGAACCGCCGGGCTGGCCCCGGAGAGACCCACCCTGATCTTCGTCGTGGGGTTGAAGGGATTCGGGTAGTTCTGCGTCAGCACGTATTCCGTCGGGATCGGCTCATTGCGCGAGAAGTCGATGTCTGTCACCTGCCTCAATGATGTCTGGAGAAGCCCGATGACGTATTTGGGATTATGGGCCCCGCGACTTTTGTCTTCTGTAACATAGAGATAATTCCAGTAAATCTTTTTCAGGACCGCCGAATCCGGATCCGCTGCGATCAGAGACCGGTCGATCGTCGTGCTGCCGTACGGCGGGAGTTCCATCGCGACCAAGTCGAGCAGTCCGTCCACTTCCCTCATGAACGGCTCTTGCGTACCATCAACGTCGTAATCATACGCGGCAACGATATCCTCAAATGAGGTGATCCCGGTGTGGCAATCAACGCATTTAGTGACATTGTTGTACTCCACCGAATCGGGGCCCGTGTATTCCATGTTCCAGCTGTGGCCGCCGATATGGTCGCGCGCAACGCTCCCGGTGTCGGGAGTCGCCGACATGTGGCATCCGACGCAGGCATTTTCAACCAGGCGGTGACCGACGCTGCTCGGCAGAGACTGACCGAACGTGTACCCGTTCTGGCCCAGGTAGGTGTCCGCCGCCCCGAGGTGATGCGGTCCGCTGAAGCTGGCGGCACTCTGGGTGGCAACATACGTGTTTCCGTTCCGTCGAAATTTATGACAGTTCACGCAGATTTTCCCCTTACCGAAATTGACTGTCGAATAATTATATGCGTTCGCGAGGGTGTCCCCCGCCGCGGGCGCGACACGAAGTTCGGCGGAGTGGGGATTATGACAGGTCTGGCACGTGATCTCCGTTCGCGTCAGCTTGCTGTAGCCCGACGATCTCCGGTTGTCGAAACTTTCGCCCTTGGTGAAATTGACGAAGGCCTTGCCGTCATGGCAACGCACGCAGGTACTGAGCGTGTAGTCCGTGATGATTGTGCTTCCGGCAGAACTGTGGCTGTTCGACCATGGCGGATCGGAGTGGCCCGCGTTCGACCACATGGAATAAATGTTGTGCCTCCACGGCTCATCATGACACTGTCCGCACAGCTTCGCGTCCATGGACTTCGGCTGAGTGCCGGTGGCATAGTGCCCGGGATTCTTGGGCCCGTGGCACTGTTCGCAGCCGATGCCGGCGAGCAGTGACATCATCTTCTTGTCGGTCGTCAGCATCGAATCGTAGAGTCCGGGCCTCCACGGTTTCCACACCGTGTCCACATAACCAACCGCCTGCTGGATATCATCGAACCCCCCGTTATCGGCGCTGAGATTGTACCCGGTCGTGTGGCATTTGAAACAGCTCTCTCCCCAGCCGGCGCCGTTGTCGCCGTTCATTCCTTTTTCGAATTTCTTCGCGTGTCCCGACTCCTTCCACGACGAGAAGACCTCGGGTTTCGCGAAAACGTGACAGGTCGCGCAGGTAAAGGCGGTACCTCCGGACACATCGTCTTTATCGACGCCGATGTAATTCGCAGCGATGATATCGACGGAAGTGTCGACGCCGCCGACCGTCAGACGGACGGTGTAGGTCCCGGTCAAATCGGTGAGAAGCGAGGTCCATTGCGCGGTGGTGGAATCGAGGGTTGCGGCCGATCCCGCGGGTTTGGAAATCAATTCCCACAGATATCCGCTCCCGGGAAGGTAATTCTGTCCGTCGGTGACGTCCCAACCCGACATGAACGCCCTTGTCCCCTTCCCGACCAATCTCAACCCGGTGGTGATGTTGTCATGACCGTTGGGGTTCTCGAATCCCATTTCGGTGAGACGATGAGGAGTCATCGCCTCAACCCGGATTGCCGTCCTCTGGGCGATAACCTCACCGGATAAAATCAGGAGGAAGAAAAAAGAGAGACCGGGAAACAGTATCGATTTGAACATACGTACCTCTCTCATTTGATAAATGATGCTGATCGCCTGATGAAGTGTCGAATTATTCAACAGATACATCAAATATCATGCCGTTCAAATTTTCAATATAACTTGTCGAAAAATACATCAATTTAATACTCACGCCCCCCCATCTTTCTCAACATTGAAGATTTGGGAAACGGTCCGATCAAAATTGACTGAAAGGATGCAATTTTTCGTATCCCTGGAGGGCTAAAAAAAAACGGGCGCAAGCTGGAAAGATCACTTTCCACACTTGCGCCCGGTCTGCTTTCGGTTCTCTCAATCCCGGGGGTTTGCCGGGATCCTTCGCCGGCAGGCCTCGCTCCTCGCGGGCCAGCCTGCCGGTTCACGCATTTGGATCGGGATTATTTCAAGAGAATCATCTTCTTCACCGACGTGAACTCCGGCGTCTGCAGTCGGTAGATATAGATACCGCCGGCGAGCATCCTGCCGGACTGGTCTTTCCCGTCCCAGGTGATGTTATAGACACCGGGGGCGTACCGGCCGTCCATCAGGGTCGCGACCTTCTCGCCGAGCACGTTATAGACGGTGAGGACCGCGTTGCTGCCTGTTGTCAGCCCCACCTTGATCTGCGTGGAGGGGTTGAACGGGTTCGGGTAGTTCTGCGTCAGCACGTATTCCGACGGGATCGGCTCGTTCCCCGAGAAGTCGATGTCCGTGATCTGGTCGAGCGACCGCTGGAGGAGCGCGATGACATACTTCGGATTGTGCGCGCCCCTGCTGCCGTCATTGGTGACGTACAGGTAATTGAAGAACACCTTTTTCAGGTTCACCGAATCCGGATCGGAGGCGAGGAGCGACCTGGTGATGCCGGGTCCGGCGGGAGGCAGGATGTCGTCGATCCTCGCAAGGAGGCCTTCCACCTCCAGCTGGAACGGTTCGGTCGTTCCGTCCACGTCGTAGTCGAACGACGCCATGATGTCGCTGAATTCGGTGATGCCGGTATGGCACGTGACGCAGCCGGTGACGTTGTCGTGTACGCTGCTGTCGGGGGCCGTGTACTCCATGTTCCAGCTGTGCCCGCCGATGTGATCACGCGAAACGGTACCGGTATCGGTGGTCGCCGACATGTGGCATCCGACGCACGAGCCCGCGACCATCCTGTGGCCGATGCTGTTCGGGAGGGTGTCGCCGAAGGTGATCGCGTTTTCTCCCAGGAATATGTCGGCCGCCCCGCGGTAATGGGGACCCCAGGTGTTGCTCATGTTGCCGGCGACATACGTCGCGGAGTTCCTGCGGTACTTATGGCAGTTGACGCAGATCTTTCCGTTCCCGAAATCGACGCCTGAGTAGTTGTACGCGTTGCCGAGCGTGTCGCCGATCGCCGGGGCCACCCTGAGCGTCCCGCCGTGGGGTTCGTGACAGGTCTGGCACGTGATCTCGTTCTTTGTGAAGATGTTGTAACCCGGCCTTCTTCTGTCGAACGACCCGCCCTTTGTGAATTCAACGAACGCCCCGCCGTCGTGGCACCGGACGCAGATGCTCAGCGTGAAATTGGTGATTGGGCCGGTATCGCTGGCCGATGAGAAGCCGGTCTCCCAGATCGCCTCGGCGTGCGCGGAGTTTTCATACTCGGAGACCTTGTTATGCCGCCAGGGTTCATCGTGGCACTGCGCGCAAACGCCGAATTTAAGAGTCTTCGGCTGGGTGCCTGCACCGGCGTGTGCGGGATTCTTCGGCCCATGGCAGTTCTCGCAGCCGATCCCCGCGACCATGCTGAGTTTGGCCTTGTCGGTGGTCAGAAGGGAGTCGTACAGCCCCGCCCTCCACGGTGTCCATTGCGTATCGACGAAACCGAGGGCCTGAGCAACGTCGTCGAATCCGCCGTTGCCCGCGCTCTGGTTCCAGCCGACCGTATGACAGGACCAGCAATTCCTGCTCCAGTAAGAGCCCAACACGCCGTTCATTCCGTTTTCGAACATCGTGGCGTGACCGGAACCTTTCCACGCCGTCGTGAGGGTCGGAGAAATGCCATCGTGGCAGGTAAGGCAGTTCAAGCCGGCGCCGGGCACAGTGTTGCGGTCAGCGCCGGTGTAGGTCGCGGCGATGATGTTGACGGTCGTGTCCTTGCCGTCGACGGTGGCCCGTATGGTATAGGTCCCGGCTGAATCGGTGTGGAGCGAAGTCCACTGCATCGCCGTGGAATCGAGTGCGGCCGCGGAGTTCGCGGGCCTCGAATCAAGGGTCCACAGGTAACTCGAACCGGGATAATACCCGGTATCGCCGCTCACGTTCCACGCTGAGAGATACACCCATGTCCCCTTCCCGACAACCGTCAGGCCGCTCGTCACATTGTCGAACCCGTTTAGATTTTCAAAACCCATCTTCTCCAGGCGATGAGGCGTCATCGCCTCGACCCTGATCGCACTCTTCGTTTGTGCGAAGAGGTTGTCTCCCACCGTGAGGAGGAGGATGATGGATAACGTAAAAAGCACTATCGGAGTTTTCATAAGGATCCTCTGTTTTATTGAATGATCTCAGGATGATTTTTGAAAGGAGATCTCAATAAGAGGAGGCAAGAATAATGCCATCTTGATCCGGGGAAGGACGGGGTTGGAGCATCGTATTTTGCCGATTTTTTGATAAAATGGGCAGATTTTCAAGAGTGAAAAACCCATAAGGGATCACCTCCCGTTATCACTCCTGACACCTTGTGGGGCAAATGGGTGAAGAAACCCATGTGGGTACGGGCGGGAACGGCCGTGGCGGGCGCCTTAAAAAGACACCCGGCCAAAGGGTGATTTCTCGGCCGGGTGTCCGGAAAGAGGTCTTGCTGCGTCAGGACCCGTAAACCGGGTCCCGCGGGTTGTTCATTTCGCTGCTTTCGGAACCTTGTGCTCGATCTTCGCCCATGATGCCGCGAAATCGAATTTTTTCGCCGTCGGGCTCTTTTCGTTGTGGCACGTTTCGCACTTTTTCTGAATCGTCGCCTTGTCATTGAAATCGGTCATGCCTGCCGCGTGCGATTTCGCCTCATCCTTCATGACGGCCATGTTCTTGTACGCGGAGCCCGCGCCGTGGCAGACTTCACACTGAACGCCGTCCTTGATATCGAATGATTTCTCCGCCAGTTTGCCGTCGGCTGCAGCCGCAACCGTATGGCATCCGAGGCATTCCGGAGTTTCGGCCGCCTTGGTCTTGAATCCTTTTTTCGCCGCGATTTCATCGGCTGCAGGGGTTGCCAGGGTCTTGAACGCCCCGGCGTGTTTGCTCTTAGACCAGATGTCGAACTGTTTCCCCTGCTTGTCAGTCTTGTGGCACATCGAGCACTGCTTCACGCCAACGTACTTGTTCTGGGCGTTGAGCATCGAGGATACTCCGAATATGAGCCCGACCGTCAGGGTGATCAAGATGAATCTTCTCATTGGTGTCTCTCTTTGTTGTTGTGGATGGTTGGATAGGCGTCCGCTATGGGATACGGCGACTGAATATACTGTTTTCCCGATAAAATTTCAGCTCCTCTATTAGGCAATAATGGTGCATTTTACGTGCCAAAATGGGAATGGCCCGGAAATCGCCGATATTCAAAACTCCCGCTACGGTTCCGTGTTGAATTCCGGTCACGGTAAAATTTGCTTTTTCATATTTGAACGAGACAGGCATTCATCGGGAGCTTTGGTGACCAGATTTTCACACAGGTCGGAAGCCGGGCAGTTATTGTATGGGTTCTGAACCTGACCGATCGAGGATATCCCCTACCAGCGTGACGATTTCGTTCAAATTGAATGGTTTATCAATGAGATAATCGATCCCCTGGACGGAATCGATATCAGCGCCGCTCAGATCCTCATTTGCGCTGATCAGGATGACCGGTAATGCGCGGGAGATCTTTTTGAGCCTGGCGGCGAGATCCAGGCCATCCATTCTCGGGAGACAAAATTCGCTGATCACCAGTTCGTAATCTCCCCGCCGAATCTTATCGACCGCGTCTTCACCGCAGTCCACAACCTCCGCGTCGTATCCCGCCCTCCCCAGGGCGTTGGCCATCGACCAGCCGATCAACGGCTCGTCCTCGACGATCAGGATCTTATGACATCCGGACGAAGGCATGGCCCCGGCGCGAAGGTGAGGAATTATTCGACAATGGTTGTGTGTTTTGATTCCGTGATTTAAAAATACAAACAGTATGCCAGCGGGAGGAACCCCGATTTTCAGCGAGGATAAGTGAAATGGTTCTTCAGAGGCGTGATGGAGATGGGTCTGTCGCCGGGCGATGCGTCATATGACCCATCGTTGCCGGGGGGCGGGATGACGGGAAGAACGGGTCGGGCGGATCAATGATGATGGATGCCGTATTTTTTCATCCGGTAGCGGAGCGTGTCGCGCGTGATTCTCAGGATCTTCGCCGCCCGCGACTGGTTGTTCCCCGATTTCTCCAGCGCGTTGACGAGCGCCTGCCTCTCGAGGTCGGAGAGCGGGAGGCTCTCTCCGGGTGGTGCCGCGACGGAGGAATCCCCGGCCGGACGGACCCTGAAAAGTTCCACGTGCTCCGGCCGCAGCACCTCGGCGTCGTTCAGCAGGACCGCGCGCTCCAGAACGTTGCGGAGTTCGCGCACGTTCCCCGGCCAGGGATACTCCATGAAGAGACGCCTCACCTCGTCGGACATGCCGTTGAACGATTTGTGGAACTTCGTGTTGAACGAATTCAGGAAATGGCTGGCGATCAGGAGAATGTCTTCCCCCCTCTCCCTGATCGGGGGCATTACTATTTGCGCGACGTTCAGCCGGTAGTAGAGGTCGGTCCTGAACCTGCCCTCCTCCACCAGCTCCTCCAGCGACCGGTTCGTCGCCGCGATGACCCGGATATCGACCGTGATGTCGGTATATCCCCCGACCCGCTGGAAGGTTTTCTGCTCGAGCACGCGGAGGAGCTTCACCTGCATCTTCGGCGTGACGTCACCGATTTCGTCCAGGAAGATCGTGCCGGTGTCGGCCAGCTCGAAGACCCCCTTCTTCTGGTTCTTCGCGTCGGTAAAAGCGCCCTTCTCGTGGCCGAAGAGTTCGCTCTCGACGAGGCTCTCGGTGAGGGCGGAGCAGTTCACCGTCATGAGGGGCTTGTCCCGCCGGTTGCTGGCGCTGTGGATCGCCCTGGCGACGAGTTCCTTTCCCGTACCGCTCTCGCCCGTGATAAGAATCGTGGTGGACTTGCTCTGCGCCACCTGCCGGATGAAGTCGTGCACCTTGCGCAGGGCCGTCGAGTCGCCCACCATCTCCGAGAGGCCGTCCTTCCCGCGCTGTTCCTCCTGGAGCCGGTTCAGCCGGGCCATCACCCGCGTGGTTTCAAGCGCCTTCTCGATCACGACGAGGAGTTCTTCAAAATTAATCGGCTTGGTGATGTAATCGGCCGCCCCGAGCTTCATCGCCTGGACGGCGATGTTCGACCTGTCGACCGCCGTCAGCATGACCACCGGCACCTGGCTCCCAGCGGCCCGCAACTCCTCCAGGAATCCGACCCCCGTGCCGTCCGGCAGGTTCTGGTCGAGGATGATCAGGTCCGGCTCCCGGGTCGTCAGCGCCGACTGCGCCTCGCGGATTGATGCCGACTCCATCGTATCGTATCCCGCCTTCGCGAGCTTGCTCTTCAGCGACCAGCGGATCAGGTTTTCGTCGTCGAGAATGAAAATCGTTTCGGGGCGCATCAGGCCTTGTCCTCTTCCGGGATAAGCGGCAGCCGGACGGTACAGGTCGTCCCCGCATTTTCCACGCTCTCAAGCGCGATCGAACCCTTGTGCTGTTCGACGATGCGGCGGGAAATGGTGAGGCCGAGCCCGGTACCCTGGTGCTTCGTGGTAAAAAAGGGTTTGAAAACGTTCGTCCTGTCGCGGGCCGGGATCCCTTTGCCCGTGTCGCGGATTGAGACGGTCACCGAACCGTCGCCGGCGACGGTCGAGACCGCCAGGCGCCCTCCCGGTTCCATCGCCTGAAGGGCGTTGAGAATCAGGTTCCAGAGCAGCTGCTGGAGAAGTTTTTTGTCGGCCGTCAGGGGGGGCAGACTCCTGTCGAGCGATGCTTCGACACCGATATTTTTCTTCAGGATCTGGGAGTTCAGTATCGAAAGCGTCCGTTCGATGATGCCGTTCAGGTCGGTCGAGTCGAATTTCGGCGGGGCCGGCCTCGCGTAGGTGAGCAGATCGTTCACGGCGAGGTTCATCCTTTCCATCTGGACCATCATTTCCTGAACGATCGGCTTTTTGGGGTCCGGATCGGCCATATCCGCGTCGATCACCTGCAGCGCCCCGAGCACCCCGGCGAGGGGGTTGCGGATTTCGTGCGCCATGCTCGCGGCCATCTCGCCCGTCGTGGCGAGCCGGTCGGCGTGCTCCAGCTGTTTCTGATGGAGGTCGTGCAGGACCGCGTGGGCTTCGTTCAGCCTGTGCACCAGCGCGTTGAACGCGGTGATGAGGCCCGAAATTTCGTCGTCTTCCCGGGACATCACCAGCGGTGTGAATTGGAGCGCCTGTCCCTTTTCGACGCGGTCGAGCTGGTTCTGTAGCGTGCGCATTTGCTGCCGGAGGCGCGAGACCGGCCGGATCACCAAAAAAAGAAGGGCCCCGGAGATGACCGCGCCGATGCCGCCGAAGGTCAGGACCGTCATCAGGATGTTCACCGTGCGGTGGTTCATGGAGGCCTGCTGGATCCTGTCCATGGTGATTTTCACCGCCATATACCCCAGCACGGACTCGCTCCCCTTGTGGCAGTCGGAGCACCCCGGCTTTCGCTTCACGGGGGTCATGACATACTGGTACGGGATCCCGTCCTCGGCCCGGGCCATGAACATCCCGCCGGGGAAATCCGGATTCTCCTTGTACTCGGTCATCGACAGCATTGTGTCGCTGTCGGGAAGCGTGCTGACCGTGATCCTGCCGTCGGGTCGGAGAAGGAACAGCGCCGCGATATGCCCGGTCGAGTCGATCGTCCTCATCGCGGCCTGCAGGTGGCCCTTTTCACCCTGGAGCATCATGAACTCCACCACGCCCCTCCCGTATTGCGCGAGGGTGTAGGCCTTGTCCTGGCCGTACTCGGCGAGCATCTCCGTCCCGGTGCGGTAGGCGAAATACGCGAAACTCCCCCCCGCGACGATGAGCGCAGCCGCGACGGCGGCGATCATTTTCCGCCCGAGTGAGCTCAATATGTACCGGGAGAATCCGTTCATGCCATGGTGACGGTATCGGTCCGCAGGCGCTTGAAGAACGCCAGGAGCGAACCGCCGATGATCAGCACCACCCCAGTCCAGATCACCATCATCATCGGGATCATGCTGACGTCCAGGAGGAGCGCCGCCGGCCGGGCGTGCGTTTCCTCGTCCCCGAAACCGTGGAACTCCAGGAGAATCCTTTTCCCCTCGACCTGCATCGCGCTCAGGATCACCTGAGGCTGGACGGTGCCCTTCGAGGGGTTCACCCGCGCGGGGAGGGACACCGGTGTCGTTTCACGCTGGCCGTCGCGGTCGAAGGAGATCGTGGGAACGACCCGGTGGTTCTGGCCGTTCACCGGGATGTTCAGCACCGCGCCGACCAGCATCGCCGCCGACTCGGTGTGCTGACCCATTTCGAATTTCTCGAACCCGATTTCATATCCGTTGATTTCCTTCTTCTCGCCCATGGCCAGCTCGAGCTCGGGGTGATGGTGTTCGGCCTCCCCCCCCTGCAATTCCATCGGCGAGAGATACAGGTCCTTCAGCGGGAGCACCTTGATGTGGGGTTCGCGCATGACTCCCTGGTTGTACTGGCTGTAATACAGCCTCGGGGTCGCCTCGAAACTCGAAACGCCATCCGAAACCTCGAGCAGGACCTGGTCCTTCGTGTCGGGCATCGGTTTTGTGCCGTGGAAAGTGATGTCGTAACCGAAGACGCTCTGCGGCTCTCCCTGTTTCAGCATCACTTTTTTTGATTCTGTGAAATTCCCGGACCCGATGATTCCGATCAGGAGCAGGGCCACGCCGATATGCGCGATCGGCCCGCCCAGCCCCCACCAGCCGGAACGGTACTGCCGGAACGCGATGATGACGTTGCTGATCAGGCCGAAGGCTGCCATGGCCGTGAACAGGAGCATCAGCGGCGAGGTGACCCCGGCGACGTACGCGATGACGGCCGCGAGCACGGTGAGCGCGAGCGGCATCGAGAGCCTGCGGACGATCGGGCCGGACTTTTCCCCCGTCCATCCGAGGAACGGCGTGATGCCGAGCAGGAGGGCCATGACGATGGCCACCGGGAGGTTGACCTGGTTATAAAAAGAAATGTCCACCTGTGAGGCCTTCCCGATGAACCCGGTGAAGATGGGCGAGGACATGCCCGCGAACGTGAAGAGCGCGCATGCGCAGAGAACGTAGATGCTGAAGACAAGGAAGATCTCGCGGTTGAACGTCCTGTGGTCGACCGGGGGCGAGACGATGGTGCGGAACCGCTTCGCGAAGAGTCCAAACCCGAAGAGCGCCGTGGCGGCCATGACCGCCAGCAGGTAGTTGTTGATACCGAGGTCCACGAACGAATGGACGGAGAAATCGGCCAGCACGCCGCTGCGGGTGAGGAACGTGGCGTAGAGAACCAGCAGGAACGTCACGATCGCCAGGAAGATGTTGGTGCGCCTGAGGGCGCCCTTTCCCTTTTCAACCACCATGGCGTGGATGAGGGCGAGGAGCGTGATCCACGGGACGAGCGACGAATTTTCCACCGGGTCCCATCCCCAGTATCCGCCCCACCCGAGGACCTCGTACGCCCAGAACGCGCCGATGATGATCCCGGCGCCGAGCGTCACCGCCGAGAAGAGCGTCCAGCGGAATCCGTATGTTTTCCACGCATCGTATTTTTGCGTCGCCAGCCCCGACATCGCCAGCGCGAAGGGAAAGATCGCGGCGGCGTATCCGACGAACAGGATCGGAGGATGAATCGCCATCCAGGGATCCTGCAGGAGCGGGTTCATTCCCTGGCCGTCGGCAGGGACGGCCGCCGTCACCTCGAAGGGGCTCTTGACGAGCATGAGCAGGTGCAGGAAGGCGATATAAAGGCTCACCAGCGCCGGCGCGTGACCGCTCGTGATCCCCTGTTTTTTTATCAGTACCAGGCCCATGATCGCGACCATCAGCGCCCAGAGAAGAAACGTTCCTTCCTGCCCGGCCCAAAAAGATGAGATCAGGTAGAGCATCGGCAACGTCCGGGAACTGTAGTGCGCGACGTAGGCGTATTCGAATGAGTGGGAGAGGAGGTGGTAATAAAGCAAGACCGAAGAGAGTACCACCGATATCACGCTGACAGTATACAGCTTCACCGCCGTCCCCCCGGGAGGGCCGGGTTTGCGCCCCTTCCCAGGGGTTTCTTTAGAGGAGGTGAAAAAGAACCACGCGGCGCCGAGCGATGCCGCGAATGTGATGAGAATGAGCAATTGTCCTGGATTCATATCAGTTGGCAGGTATGGATATTTTCATGTGATTGAGAATCTCCCTTCCAAAATTGCGATCCCGGTGTAAATTAGGGGAGTTTCCTTCTATGACTACAAGGGGTATGCCAGTGGGGAAATGGCGGGCAGGGGTTGGGTTTTTTCACCCAATCCAGTGAACGGCGTTAAAAGATTGTCAAGTATGAAAATATCGGAAGATCGGGGTGTCAGAAGTGAAACGAACCCTCCCCCGGGAGGGCCTTCGGGATTATTCCGGCTTATTTTCCGTGGCGATCCCGAGCTCCTTGATCCGTCGGTAGAGTGTCGGCAGGCTGATTTTCAGCGATTTTGCGGTTTTTTCCTTGTCGAACTGGTGCTTACGGAGGACGGCCACGATATAGTCCTTCGCGAGGTCGTTCACGACCTGGTCCAGCGATTTGTCTTCCAATGGGGAGGGAACCGAGGGATAATTCTGGAACGCTTCGGGGAGGTCTATGATCGAAATGGTTTCGCCCCGGGCGAAAATCACCGCCCGTTCGATGATGTTTTCCAGTTCGCGGACCTCGCCCCTCCACTGGTGCCCGATGAGGAGCCGCATGACCTCCGGCTCGAACCCCTTCAGCTTTTTCCCCATCTCCATGGAGAACTTGTCGAGGAAGTAATTGACCAGGACCGGTATGTCCTCCTTTCGTTCCGAGAGCGAGGGAAGACGGATCTCGACGATGTTCAGCCGGTAGAACAGGTCCTCGCGGAACCTCCCTTCCTCGATTTCCTGTCTCAGTTCGCGGTTGGTCGTGGCGATGAATCGGACGTCCACGGACTCCGGCATCGACATCCCGACGGGTACGATCTCCTTCTGATCGATCGCGCGGAGCAGTTTGACCTGGAGCTGGACGGGCATCTCGCTGATTTCATCCAGGAGCAGGGTCCCGCCGTCCGCGGCCTTGAAGTAGCCGCCCCTGTCCGAGACCGCGCCGGTGAAGGATCCTTTCTTGTGGCCGAAGAGCTCGCTTTCGATCAGCGTTTCGGGGATCGCCCCGCAGTTGACGGCCACGAACGGCTTGTCGGCGCGCGGGCTGTTGGCGTGGACGGCCCTCGCCACCATTTCCTTGCCCGTGCCGCTTCTCCCCGTGATAAGGACCGTCCCTTCGGTGGCGGAAATCTGCTTCACCGTGTTGAACACGCGCTGCATCGCCGGGCTCTGCCCGATGAGGTTTTTGAAATCGACCCCGCGGTTCACTTCCCGCCGGAGATACTGGTTCTCCCAGAGCAGTTTCCGGTGCTCCAGGAGCCGGCGGATTTTCATGGTGAGCTCGTCGAACTCGATCGGTTTGAGGAGGTAATCGCTCGCGCCCATCCGGAGCGCCGAGATCGCGGTCTCCAGCGATCCGTAGGCGGTGATGATGATCACGATGGTCTGCGGGCTCAGCTCACGGATTTTCGCGAGCAGTTCGATCCCCTTCATCTCCGGCATCTCGAGGTCGGTGATCACGAGGTCGAATGCTCTCTCAATGCACATTTCGTACGCGGCGCGGCCGTTGGGGGCCTCCTCCACGGTGAACCCCTCCTTCCTGAGGATGAAGGACGCTGATTCGCGGATGATCTGCTCGTCGTCGACGATGAGGATGGTATCGGCCATGATCGGGGTGTGTTATTTACCGTATCGTTGTGTGGAGGGGCAGCCTGATCGTGAACGTCGTCCCCTCTCCCTCGACGCTCGCCACTCGGATCTCTCCCTGGAAGCTCTTGATGATGCCATAACTGACCCAGAGCCCGAGGCCGGTCCCTTCCCCCACCTGCTTCGTGGTGAAAAACGGCTCGAAGATCTTCGGCAGGTGGCTCTCCGGTATGCCCTTGCCATTGTCGGAAATTTCGACCAGGAGGTCGTTCCCCGCGACCCTCGTGCGGCAGCCGATCTTCCCGGCCTGCTCCTCCGCCGGCAGGGCCCTGAACTTTTCGTCCACGGTGTCCACGGCGTTGATCAGCATGTTCACCAGCACCTGCTGGATCTGGTCGGCGACCAGCGCCAGCCGCGGCAGCAGGGGGTCCGGGATGTTCTCGAAAGCGATCGTCTTCGCCTTCTTCGCGACGCCCACGATGGCGATCGCCTCGCGGACACAGGCGTTCACGTCGCTCAGTTCTATTTCATAGTTCGACCTCCGGGAGAAGTCCACCAGGTCCCTGATGATCCTGGAGATGCGGTTGATCTGGTTCCTGATCAGTTCGAGCTTGTCGCGGACGAACGCGTCGTCGGTGGACCGGTCGATGACCTGCACGAGCGACGAGATCGACGTGAGCGGATTGCCGACTTCGTGGGCGATCCCGGCGGTCAGCAGTCCCATGCTCTCCATCTTCTGGGCGTGGATCAGCTGTTTCTCGAGGTACTTCTGTTCCGTGATGTCCCGGTGGATCCCGAAGTACCCGACGATCGAGCCGTCCTGCTCGAGGATCGGCGAGATCAGGAGGTGGGTGTGGAACGGCTCGCCGTTCCGGCGCCGGTTTTCAACCTCGCCGTTCCATACCTTTCCCGTCCCGATGGTGTCCCACATCTTCTTCCAGAAAGCCGCGGGATGCTTTCCGCTCGAGAAAATGTTCGGGTTCCGCCCGATCAGCTCGTCGCGCGGGTACCCGCTCGCTTTTTCGAACGCGGGGTTGACGTAGATGATGCGGCCGTCGGTATCGGTGATCTCGAGGGGATTGACGGTATTATGCGCGAGGTTGTAAAAGCGGACAAATTCCAGGTCTTTCCGTTTCTGCGCGGAAATGTCGCGGCCCGTCGCGATGACGAGGGGTACCCTCCCCTTCCCGTCGGGGGCGTGCGTCGAAATCGAAAAATGAATGTCCCGGTCCGGGGAATCGGCGGTCGAGAGTTTGACGTCCACTCCGGCGGGCGTCCCGTCGCCGGCGCATTTTTGAACCGCGAGCGCGAAGGCTTTTCCCGACTGCGGGGGAAGGAGTTCATGAATCGGCCTGCCGACGAGCGTTCCGGATTTTGAATCGAGCGCAGCCCGGGCGGTGACGTTGGCGTAGACGATCCTTCCGTTCGGATCGAGCGCCAGGCAGAGGTAGGGGATGGCGTCGAGCAGGCCCATCGCGGTGGAATCGTCGGAAGTTGAAATTCTCTTCCGCTTCCGCTCACCAGCAAGGTTCAGCGATTCGGCCGATTTTTTTCCTTTTTTGATGATTTTCGGAATGTCGGGACCGTCGGGTAATTACCAGGCTTTGATTATCAGAATTGATAAAATATAGGGTATTACGAAAGGATTTCCAAGACTCCGAGGCTCGTGAAAGTTTCAGAAAATTGAGGGCTACACAAATCCCTTATTACGCGATTTCATCCTCCGTCTATATTGATTTCGTCGCGGTGAATCTTTATAATGACCGTGCTGGCCCGGTCAGTGGGCGGATTGAGGCGTCCGGTCACCCAATAACCCTTCGTCACGCATCGTTCTCCGATCAGGAGAGGAGCAGGTTTTATGAAACCTTCGATTGTTCTCTTCATTCCACTTTTTTTAATCTCTCTTACGCCGGTCCATTCACCGGCCTCGCCCCAGGATCAGGTGTACCGCGCCGATGGCCGCTTCGAGGCGGCGAGCGGTATTCCCCGCGCCCTTTACTTCCAGAAAAAAGGCCCCTACCAGGGTACTCCCGAAGAAAAAGCCAGGAAGTACCTCATGGAGCAGGCGGCATCGTTCCGGCTCACCCCGACCCTATCCGATCTCTCGATGTCGAGGGTGTCGGAATCGCCGATGGGAGTGCACGTCACGTTCCAGCAGACGGTAAAGGGAATTCCCGTCTACCGATCCGACATCGTCGTGACGATTGACCGGGGCGACCGGGTCGTTTTCACGACAAACAGTTACAAACCGAACATCGCCATACCATCGACGACCCCGGATTTCGGAACGAGTGACGCGATACAGCGTGCGCGGACGCACCTCAAGGTGACCGGAAAACTGATCGGCGAGCAGAGCGCGACGCTCATGATCTACGCGGAGGATCCGAAGCGTCCCCGCCTGGCGTTCCGCGTTGTCGTACCTGTTGAAAAACCGCTGGGCGACTGGGAAGTGTTCGTTGACGCGCTTACGGGTGAAGTTTTCGACGTCGCCGACATGGCGGAGTACCACCACGCCGGATACACACCGCCGCGCGGCACGCTCCATGCGCGCGGGAGCGCCTCCCCTCCGCCTGCCGGGCAGGGCGGCCTTGTGAACGGCAGCGGGCTGGTGTATGACCCGGACCCCCTCACGTCCGACATCGTCCCGTACGGAACGGCGGGATATGTCGACAACAACGATGCGGACACCCCCGAACTGAACGGTGCGAGAATCCAGGTGTCGCTCCTCGACATCACGCTCACCGGCCTCATTTACGAACTCAAGGGCCCGCACGTCCAGATCAAAGACTTCGAATCGCCGGCCGATACGTTCACGACTCCGACGCATCCCGACTCATTCCGGTTCACCCGGAGCCAGCAGGCGTTCGAGGAAGTGATGGTGTACTATCATATCGATCAATCGCAGAGGTACATCCAGTCGCTCGGATTCAACAACATCCAGAATCTCTCCATGTGGGCCGATCCCCACGGCCTCGACGGCGCCGACAATTCGCACTACATCCCGAGTGCGAACAGGATCGCTTTCGGCGAGGGCGGAATTGACGACGCTGAGGATGCCGACGTCATCTGGCACGAGTACGGCCACGCCATCCACAACGGCACGAAGCCTGGCTGGGGAGCGAGCGGCGGCGAAGCGCGGCATCTCGGGGAGGGCTTCGGCGATTACTGGGCGGGGAGCTATTCCTCAGGGTGGCCCGCGGGGGCCGATACGGTCTTCAACTGGGACGGCCGTGCGCCGACCGGCGCCCTTCGTCCGCTCAACAATCCCGCGATTTATCCGCGCAACGGCGTTGCCACGATGGAAGTCCACGACGCGGGAGAGATCTGGTCGTCCGTCCTGATGCTTCTCCTGGGTGAGCTCGGGCCGGAGGTCATGGACAAGCTGGTCCTGCAATCGCATTATATGATCGGCGCAAATCCCACGATGCGGGACAACGCCTGCGCCATCATCCAGTCCGACAAAAGCCTCTACGGCGGCGCGCACGTCGCGACCCTTCTCGACAGGTTCATCTCGCGTGGATTCCTGAGGGTGGACATCGAGTTCGTGATCGACGACACTGGAAGCATGTACGAGGAAATCGGCGGTGTCCGCGACGCGTTGACCGCGTTCCTGTCGAACTTCACCGAGGACACGTGCCTGGTCTTCCAGCTGACGACGTTCAAGGATTATGCCTACTCCCGGAGCCTGACGATAAACCTTGCCGACATCCGCAGTCAGGTGGCGGGGCTCTCCGCAGGCGGGGGTGGCGACTGCCCCGAGGCCTCCGTCGAAGCCCTGAATGCCATCAGGGACACGGTCCGCCAGGGAGGCGTGGTTCTCCTGGTTACGGACGCAGATCCCCACCCTGGCACGAACCTGAACGCCGCAATTTCGGGCCTCCGGGCGCGGGGAATCCGCGTCAACGTGCTCCTCTCGGGCGCGTGTACCGGCGTCGGCATGGAACCTGCGGCGCAGGGCAGAATTCCGTCCGGGAACACGCTGTCCGCTTCCGCCGTCGTCCCGGCGGACCCTTCCATTGGTCCCGACGGAAAGAGATACCGGAGGACATCATCCCTGTCAGATACGCTCGTCCTCGGCGAGACAGACTTCATCGAGGTTCCCCTCCCGTTCCCGTTCCCCTTCGGCGGAGCGACTTTTAACTCAGTGTTCGTCAATTCGGAGGGTTACATTACCTTCGGGGAGGGGAGCCGCGATGTCTATATCGGGGCTTATCTATTGTTTTCCGGCCCCCGTAGAATTTGCGGATTCTGGGCCGGTCTCAGCCCGCCGGCCGGGGGAACGATCGTCGCGGCGCCCTCTGGTCCCGATTTCGACATCGCGTTCATCGGCGTGCCCCTGTACTATTGGGGCAACCCCGTTAATTTCAATATCAAACTGCGGCCCGACGGCACATTCCGCATTACCTACGGAGCAATGTCCATCCCCGGCTATGCCGAATCACTCGTCGGATTCAGCTCAGGCAGGAATACAAACACTCCTCCCGCGGAGATCGATCTCACGACGGAGACACAGCCGATACAGGCCGTCGGCGCCGGAACCGCGTTCGAATACTTCTATCCCGACACGTTCGATCTTGCGAATATGTCTCTCGAGTTCGCCGCAAACACATTCAATCCTCC
>DATDQD010000235.1:0-2019 GCA_035292425.1 Bacteroidota bacterium | reverse complement strand
GTCTCGACCGCGCCGATGACGATCGTCCCGGAGACACACCGACCGGCCCCATCCAGGGCGAGCGCCGCGCCGACGTTGGCGATGGGGAAGTCGATCGATCCCCGCATTCCAATTTTATAGCGGGAGAAGCGGAGGTTCGGCGGAAGCGCAGGAATGGTCACCGCCGAGAGCAGCTCGCCGCGTGAAAGCGTCAGGTGGGCCGAACCGTCGCTCCCGTATAATCCGGCGAGCGGTATCGACCTCTTCCCCGCCTGGCCGCGGATTTCCACGGAGGCGCCGAGGGCGATCAGCGCCGGGGCCATGTCTGAAAAAAAGACCGCCGTGCAAACGCCCAGCCCGGGACCGGCCTGGCACACCTGTTTCATCCCGCCCCCGTCCACGCCGAGCTTGAGGCATCCGCAGAGCGACCCCCGCCAGAATTCTGAGTGGTCATAGTAGAAACAGCGCGTGTTGATGCAGAGGTTGCCGCCGAGCGTGGCGCGGTTCCTGATCTGGGGAGAAGCGATGTAGTTCGCCGCCTCCGCGAGCTTCGGCAGACGCTTCTTCACGAGGGGACTCCGGGAGATCTCGTCGAGCGTGCACATCGCGCCGAACCGGACGGAACCGTCGGGCAGGTCCGTGATGCCGGTCATGCCGGCGACCTTCCCCAGCCATACGACATGCCGGGGTTTATTGAGACCGTGTTTCATGGCGACGATGAGGTCGGTCCCCCCGGCGAGGATCTTTGCCCCGTCGCCGTGCGCGGCGAGCAGTCCCAGGGCCTCACCAAGATCCGCGGGCGAATGGATTTCAAATTGCGGCAGGGGCATCATCGCGCGGCCGCCTTTTCTGCGGCGCGTTTTTTCTGCCGGCGGGCCTCTTCGAGGGCGGCGAGGAGCTTTTCCGGCGTGAATGGGGAAGATGCCGGCATGACGCCCGTGGCGTGATAGATCGCGTTTGCGATCGCCGGGACGACCGCGAGGATCGGGCCCTCGCCCGCCTCCTTGGCCCCGAGCGGCCCCTCGGGATCGATGGTCTCGACGATGGTCGTATCGATCGGGGGCGTGTCGAGGAAGGTCGGGAGCTTGTATTCGAGGAGAGAAGAATTCCGCAGGAGTCCCCCCGGGGTATGGGGTGAGGGCTTTGTATAGACGAGCTGCTCGAAGAGCGCCTCCCCGATCCCCATGTACACCGAACCTTCGATCTGGCCCTCGACCATCGTCCTGTTCAGCGCTTTGCCGCAGTCGTGCGCCGACCAGACCTTGTGGATTTTCACCTGCCCGGTCTCCTGGTCCACCCCGAGTTCCACGGCGTGCGCGGTGAAACTGTATGCGGGCGACGGACCAGCCCCGGCCCCCTTGTAGGTGCCGCCGAGCGCCGGGGGAGCGTACCAGCCGCTGGCGGAGAGCGTGCCGAACTTCGCCTCGGCCGAGTGCGCCGCCTCGGCGAACGAAAGCCTCAGGGAGGGATTGCCGGCATCAGACACGGCATCGTCGCGGAGGACCAGCCGTTCGGGGTCGACCCCGAGTTTTTCGGCCGAGGCCCCGATGATTTTTTTGCGCAGTTCATCCGCCGCCATCCGTACGGCGTTCCCCGCCATGAACGTCACGCGGCTGGAATAACTCCCGAGGTCGACCGGTGTGAGGTCGGTGTCCCCCTCGAACACGCGGACGTGACCGATGCCGATCCCGAGCCTGTCGGCCGCGATCGCGGCCAGGGCCGTGCGCGAACCCTGGCCGATGTCCGACGAACCGGAAAAAACCGCCACCCCTCCCCCCCTGTCGATCTTGACGATGGCGCCGGAATGGGGCAGACCCAGCCAGTGGATTTCCTTCCCCGCCCCGCTGATGTAGGCGCTGGCCGCCAGCCCGATCCCGCGGCCGCGGGGAAGAGAGTTCCGCTTCTCCCTCCAGCCCGATTTTTCCACCACCGCCTCGATGCACTCCCTGATCCCGCAGCTCGTGACCCTGAGCGAGTTCACCGTCATCGAATTCGGTTCGACGAGGTTTTTCAAACGCAATTCCGCCGGGTCCATACCCA
>DATDQD010000234.1:0-10634 GCA_035292425.1 Bacteroidota bacterium | reverse complement strand
GGGTGACAGCAGGGGGAGACAGTCCGCCGCGCTCCTGATCGTCAGGGAGGGAGGCGGATACGGCGGTTTCAACGACAGGTTCATCGACCTCCGGGTCGACGATCATCCCGATCCGGTGGGCGAGCTGAGCCGGGTGTATATGCTCTGGAATACGACCTTTGGTATCCAGATCCGGATGGAATCTGTGGACAGGTTCAACCGGAACAAGCAGTTCGCCGCCGCACAGGAAGAGACCAGAAGGGTGGTCGAGACGCTGAACGCCCAACTCCGCGACCATCCGGACGATCCTGAAATTCTGAACAGGGTAGCCTGGATCCTTTCGACCTCTGATCTCGCGAAAGACAGGGCGATCGACCTGGCCAGGCGGGCGGCGAAACTCGCGCCGGGAGACCCGCGAATCATGGACACGCTCGCGGAGTGTCACTACCGCCTCGGCCAGATCAACGAAGCGATCGCGATCGCCTCCGAACTGGTGGCGAAGGAACCGGGGAACGACCATTACTGGAACCAGCTGCAAAAATTCCGGAACGCAAGGGGGAAATAAGGCCCCCGAATTTGCCCTTTCTGAAGCGTGAGTCGTCGCCCCGGCCCTCACACGGCCGGGGTTTTAAATTGCAATTCGAAGAGGATATCACTACCTTCTACCCGGCACGTTAAGTCGTTCTCTGGGGAGAGGTGGGTGAGTGGCTGAAACCAACGGTTTGCTAAACCGTCGTACGGGGTAAACCTGTACCGAGAGTTCAAATCTCTCCCTCTCCGCTCTGTGTAATATCCGGTTCACGTCGATCATCATGTCCCCCCGGCGGGGATTTTTTCTTTACAGTCATCCATGACCGTTCAATCCCGACCCCGCGTCCGTTTCGCCCCGAGCCCGACCGGATATCTCCACGTCGGCGGCCTCCGGACAGCGCTGTACAATTACCTCTTCGCGAGGAAAGAGGGTGGAACGTTCGTCCTCCGGATCGAAGACACCGACCGTTCGCGCTACGTCGAAGGTGCGGTGGAAAATCTCATCGAAACCCTCGGCTGGTCGGGCCTCGACTACGACGAGGGACCGGGCAAAGGGGGAGAGTGCGGTCCCTACATCCAGTCTGAACGCCTCGACATCTACAGGAAATACGTCGGGGAACTCCTTCAAAAAAGCCACGCCTATCACTGCTTCTGCACCCCCGAACGCCTCGACGAGATGCGGAAACAACAGGAAAAAATGAGAATCGCCCCGAAGTACGACCGCCAATGCCTCAGGTTGACCGGCGGGGAAGCGGCCAGCCGGCTTGCCGGCGGTGTACCCTCCGTTGTCCGGATGAAGATCCCGGAATCGACATCGATCAAGATCAGCGACATCATCAGGGGCGAAGTGGAATTTCAAAGCGACCGCGTGGACGACCAGGTCCTGCTCAAATCGGACGGGTATCCGACATACCACCTTGCCAATGTGGTGGACGACCGCCTGATGGGGATCACCCATGTCATCCGGGGCGAGGAATGGCTCCCGAGCACTCCCAAGCACGTGCTCCTCTACCGGTATTTCGGATGGGAAGTACCCCGCTTCGCGCATCTCCCGCTCCTCCTGAACGCGGACAGGTCGAAACTGAGCAAACGCCAGGGGGACGTAGCCGTCGAGGATTACCGTGCCGCCGGTTACCTTCCCGGGGCGCTGGTGAATTTCGTCGCGCTCCTGGGATGGAACCCCGGCGACGAGAGGGAAATCTTTATGATCGGGGATCTCGTCCGGGAGTTCTCCCTCGAAAGGGTGGGGAGATCGGGTGCGATTTTCAACGTCGAGAAACTGAAGTGGATCAACCAACAGCACCTGCGCAGGCTCGACCCCGCTGTGGTCGTGGAGAAGGTCAAACCGGCATTAAAGCGCGCCGGGCTCGACTGGCCCGACGACCGGTACCTGGGAAGGGTGATCGCGGCGATGGGGGACCGCCTGACTTCGTTCGAGGACATCACCTCCTTCGCGCACTACTTTTTCGCCGACCCGGACCGTTATGACGATGCCGCCCGGAAGAAGCACTGGTCCGACCAGTCGGCGGCACATCTCTCGGCCCTCATTCGAAAGCTTGAAGAGAACGCGGATTTCACCGAAACCATCCTCGAAGAGACGGTCAAAACGCTTGCCGCCGGGTTCGGCGTGGGAGCCGGAAAGCTCATCCACCCGGTACGCCTCGCGCTGAGCGGGAGATCGATCGGTCCGGGCCTTTACGAACTGATGGTGATTCTCGGGAGGGAGACGGTCCTCCGGAGGCTCCGGAAGGCGGTCGACGTCCTCGGATGACCCGCAGGGCCCCGCCTTGCCTTTCTTCCGGCAATCGGATATATTTTCAGATTCCACGATGCTGAAATCGGACGTCATCAGGATTCACAACGCCGTCTTCTACGCCTACCACGGCGTCGCGAGCGACGAGCAGACTCTCGGGGGAAAATTCGAGATCGACGTCGAGCTCCGCGCCGACCTTTCGGCGGCGCTCGAAAACGACGACCTGAAGCGGACGGTCGATTACGAGGCGGTCTACGGCATGGTCCACACGATCGTGACCTCGAAGAAATATTTCCTGCTCGAAGCGCTCGCCAACACGATCGCCAAGGGCATCATGCGGGCATGGCCCGTCGTGGATGTGGTGACGGTGCGCGTCAGGAAACCCCATCCCCCCGTGAAGGGCGTGGTGGATTACGTCGAAGTGGAAATTTCAGAAAAAAGGTGAAAGAATGAGGTATCGCGTCTATCTCGGCCTTGGATCGAACATCGGTCCGCGGCTCGAACACCTTACAGCGGCGGTCGCGAATATCGGGCAGGTCGCCCGCGTGACCGCGGTGTCCTCGGTCTACGAAACGGAACCGGTCGGGATGGAGGGGGCCGACGATTTCCTGAACATGGCGGTCGGGATCGAAACCGACGACGACCCGCCCCTGCTGCTCGTAAAATTACGGAAAATTGAAAAAACGATGGGAAGGAAACCGTCCTCCCATCACGGACCCAGGATCATCGACATCGACATTCTCCTGTACCGGGGGATGACGTACGACGATCACATGGTGCGGGTCCCCCATCCGCAGCTGCACCGGAGGAGGTTCGCGCTCGAACCCCTCAACGAAATCGCCCCGACCGCGCTTCATCCCACCATGGAAAAGACGGTCGGCTGGCTTCTCAGGAATTGCCGCGACTCCCACAGGGTGCTGCTCGCAGGTTCGCTTCCCGACGCCGTCCACGTCACCGCGGACTGACCGATGACGCTCCCCCTCGCCAAGCTGATCGAAAACTCGAACATCCGGCAAATCGCCATCGAAGGGGTGATCGGGTCCGGTAAGACCTCCCTGGCGAAGAAACTCGGGGAACTCCTGCCGGCCAAGCTCGTCCTTGAGAAGTTCGAGGAGAACCCGTTCCTGGAAAAGTTTTACGATGACCCGGATCATTACGCCTTCCAGACGCAGATGTTCTTCCTGCTGAGCCGCTACAAGCAGCAGCAGGAACTTCTGCAGGCGGATCTCTTCCACCGATACCTCATCACCGATTATATTTTCGAGAAGGACAAGATTTTCGCCTACCTGAACCTCGGGGACGATGAGCTGAAGCTCTACGAAACGCTCCTTGTGTCCGTCGAACGCATGGTACCGACGCCCGACCTCGTGGTGTACATCCAGGCGAGCGTTGACCGCCTGATGGCCAACATCAGGAAGCGAGGCAGGCCGGTCGAGAAGAACATCTCGGAGGAATATATCCGCGATCTCAACGAGGCGTACAATTACTTTTTCTTCCGGTACAAGGCGGCCCCCCTGCTGATCGTCAACGCCACCCACATCGATTTCGTCAACAGCGACGAACACTACGAAGACCTCCTGTTAGAAATCTTCAGGGACAACCGCGCACCGGTCGAGTATTACAACCCGGCCATTCCGCGTTGAGTGGGGGGACGATCGATGCGTTTGCTCCAATACCTGGCCTACGCGATCCTGGGTTTCATCATCTGGAAAATCGTGAAACTCTTCATTTCGATGAGGAATTCCGGCGGACGGTACAAGGGACCACCCGTGGACATTCCGCCGGATCATTCCTACAAGAATATCGAAGACGCGGACTTTGAGGACGTCACCGGCGACTCCGACAAGCCCTCCTGAGAAGAGAGCGATCCTGAACGAGCGGTTCCGGACCGGATACCAGTGAACACCGGAAACCCGATCGCCAGGGCAGCGCTGAACGCCGCCGGATACCTCGTCGGCTTACGGCGTGCTCCGCCGATCCCGGGGTCGTTCCGGAACATCCTCGTCGTACGCCAGCATGACCAGCTCGGGGATATGATGTGCATCATCCCGACGCTGCGTTCCCTCCATGACCGATATCCGGGCTCGGTAATCACCCTCGTGGCGAGCCCCGTCAACCACGAGATCATGCTCGAACACCCCTTCCTCGATCGGGTGATCCTGTTTGACAAGCGCGCCATCCTCCGATCGGCAGGGGGCTTCCTGAAATTTATCAGGCAACTGAGAAGCGTCCGGTATGACCTGGCGATCGTCCCGGCAACGGTGTCGGTGTCGCTCACCAGCGGAATCATCGCGAGGCTTTCCGGCGCGCCGTTCCGCATCGGCCCGGGGCGCCTGGAATTCCGGGACAATCCGTCGAAATTTCTCTTCACGCACCCCGTCGACCTCGACTGGTCCGGCACTCCCGGGAAACACCAGTCGTTGAGGAATGCCGATATCCTCGCTCCCCTCAAGCTCGCCCCCTCCGAACCGGCGTACGTTCTCGGCCTCACACCGGGGGAGGACGCCCATGCCGTAGCACTGCTCGCGACGCTGAGACGTGATCACCGGCTGGTCTTCGGCATCCATCCGGGGGCCGCCAAGCAGGGGAACCGCTGGCCGGCAGAACGATTTGCCGAAATCGCCAGGAGGCTGCACGATGAGTTTCATAACGGCCTGATTGTAACCATTGGCCCGAAAGACGCCGAAATCCTCGGGCGGCTGGCGCCGCTCCTTGACGTTCCGCATGTCTTCGTCCGAAACGAACCGATCCGCAACGTCGCCGCCGTCATCAACAGGCTGGATTTTTTCATCTCCAATGATACCGGTCCGCTTCACATCGCCGGAGCTCTCAGTCCCCCCGTCCTGGGCCTCTTCGGACCGACCGATCCGAAACAGTGGGCCCCGCCGGGGAAGAAGAACCGCTACATCGCCTCCAGCGACGGAAAGATCGGATCGATCGGAACCGATGAAGTGCTCGCCGTGAGCAGGGTCATCCTGTCCCGCCAGGCCAGGTAAACCGCGCGTTTCGATTGATTTTTCTTCTGTTCTTCAGTATCTTCCAACATGAACCTGCGCATCCCGGCGGTGGCCGCATCAGGTCTCGCAGACCTCCCGACCGATCTCGAATCCGCAATCAGGGGCCTGAAAAAAGACCTGAATGCCGTCATACTGGCCCATTATTACCAGGAGTCGGAGATTCAAGACATGGCGGACATCGTCGGCGACAGCCTGGAACTCTCCCGGCGCGCCGCCGGGACGGATGCGGAAACCATCGTGTTCGCCGGGGTCCATTTCATGGCGGAAACGGCCAAGATCCTGAGCCCGGGCAAGAGGGTGCTCCTCCCGGACCTGGACGCGGGCTGTTCGCTGGCCGAGGGTTGCCCCGCCCCGGAATTCGAAGCGTTCCGGCGCCGGTACCCCGATCATATCACGATCACCTACATCAACTGCAGCGCCGAGGTCAAAGCCTTGAGCGACATCATCTGCACGTCGAGCAACGCCGAAAAAATCATTCGGCAGATCCCCCCAGAACGGAAGATCATCTTCGCGCCGGACCGGAACCTGGGGGCGTACCTGGTGAAAAGGACGGGAAGGGAAATGGTCCTCTGGCAGGGGACATGCATCGTCCACGAGACGTTCAGCGAAAAGAAGCTGATCGGCCTGCGGCTCGACCATCCCGGGGCCAGGCTTATCGCGCATCCTGAGTGCGAGGAGGTCGTTCTCAACCAGGCCGACTTCATCGGGTCGACCAGCGCGCTCCTGCGCCACGTACAGCAGAGCGCCGACACGGAATTCATCGTGGCGACCGAGGCGGGGATCATCCACCAGATGAAAAAAACATGCCCGGGGAAGAAGTTCATCCCGGCGCCGCCCGAAGAAAGCTGTGAATGCAATAATTGTCCGTATATGAAACTCAATACCCCCGGGAAGCTGTACCTGTGCATGAAAAACCGGTCTCCGGAAATTCTCCTCGACGATGCTCTGATCGCGAGGGCGCAGAAACCGATCCGCCGGATGCTCGAAATGAGCTGACGGCTCACGAGCGCTTCCCATTCATCCCGACCCCGGAAGAAAACCAATGCAGACGGATACGTTTCAAACGAAAGCCACTCTCGCCATCGGCGGGAAACAGCATGAATATTATTCACTGAAAAAATTGCCCAGCCGTGAAACGGTCGAAAAACTGCCCGTCTCCCTGGGGATCCTCCTGGAAAACCTGCTCCGCCACGAGGACGGCGTGGGAGTCACGCGGCAGATGATCGAGGCGCTCCTGGCCTGGGACCCCTCCGGTCCCGGCACGATGGAGATCGCATTCATGCCGGCGCGGGTCCTCCTGCAGGATTTCACCGGCCTCCCCTGCGCGGTGGACCTCGCGGCCATGCGCGACGCGATGGTCAGGATGGGCGGGGACCCGCAGAAAATCAACCCGCTTCAGCCTGTCGATCTCGTGATCGACCATTCCGTCCAGGTGGACCGGTTCGGCTCCGCCGGCGCGTTCGCGTACAACTCGAACAAGGAGTATGAACGGAACGCCGAGCGGTACCGTTTCCTCCGCTGGAGCCAGCAGGCCCTCCGGAATTTCCGGGTGGTCCCACCCGAAACCGGCATCGTCCACCAGGTCAACCTGGAGTTCCTGGCGAAGGTCGTGATCACCGCCGATCGGGCCGGCCGGCCGACCGTCTACCCGGACACGGTGTTCGGGACCGACTCCCACACGACCATGATCAACGGGCTGGGCGTGCTCGGCTGGGGGGTGGGCGGCATCGAGGCGGAGGCCGCGATGCTGGGACAACCGAGCTCAATGCTGATCCCCCGGGTGGTCGGCTTCAGGCTTTACGGCGCCCTCAGACCGAGCGCCACCGCCACCGACCTGGTTCTCCGGGTCACCGAGATCCTCCGGAAGAAGGGTGTGGTCGGCAAGTTCGTGGAGTTCTTCGGAGCGGGGATCGCTTCACTCTCGCTCGCGGACAGGGCCACGATCGCCAACATGGCCCCGGAATACGGCGCCACGATGGGATATTTTCCGGTCGACGCGGAGACGCTCGCCTACCTGAAATTCACCGGGAGGGATCGCGCGACACTCGGGATGATCGAAGCATATTACAGGGAACAGGGCCTGTTCTATGATGCGAACTCGCCTGACAGAACATATTCAGAGGTCATCGAACTCGATCTCGGAACCGTTGCGGCGAGCATCGCCGGGCCGAAACGGCCGCAGGACAGGGTCGAACTCACCGACTCGAAAAAATCGTTTCGTTCTTCCCTCGTCCGGATGCTCGAGGCGAAAGGCACAGCCGTCGGGAAACCTGCCGCCGAACAGTGGATCGCCGAATCCGTTTCGCCCGCCGCAAAGGGGGGGACCAGACCCGATTTTCTTAAAGATGTCCCTGTCCGCGATGGTGGTTCGGAGTATGTCATCTCCCACGGCTCGGTGGTCATCGCGGCGATCACCTCCTGCACGAACACCTCCAATCCTTCGGTCATGATCGCCGCAGGCCTCCTGGCAAAAAAGGCCGTCGGGAAAGGACTCTCCAGGAAACCGTGGGTAAAGACGAGCCTGGCGCCGGGATCGAAGGTCGTGACGGAATACCTCAGGGCGTCCGGGCTGGACGAACCCCTCAACAAACTCGGATTCAATCTCGTCGGATACGGTTGCACCACCTGCATCGGGAACAGCGGACCGCTCCCGGACGGAATAAGCCGCGCGGTCCAGGACAACGACCTGGTCGTCGTGTCGGTCCTCTCCGGGAACAGGAATTTCGAGGGACGGATCAACCAGCACGTCCGGGCGAACTACCTCGCGTCCCCGCCGCTGGTGGTCGCCTACGCCCTGGCGGGAACGATGGACATCGACCTCGGCAGGGATCCCATCGGAACCGGCAGCGACGGTTCGCCGGTCTTCCTGAAGGATCTCTGGCCCTCCCCGGGAGAAGTCACCGCCGCGCTGAACGGCTCGCTTAAATCGGAGATGTTCGTCGGTGTCTACCGGGGCGTCTTCGAGGGCGACGAGGCATGGAAGTCGCTTGCCGCCCCCGGAGGGGAACGGTTCGACTGGGACGAGAAATCCACGTACATCAGACCGGCCCCGTTCTTCGAAGGGATGTCGAAAACCCCCGGTCCCCTGACAGATATCACCGGCCTGAGGGTCCTGGCGATGCTCGGCGATTCGGTGACCACCGATCATATCTCACCCGCCGGCTCCATCCAGGCCTCCGGTCCCGCGGGGAAATACCTGATTGCCCGCAGCGTCGATCCCGCGGATTTCAACTCCTACGGCTCGCGTCGGGGAAACCACGAAATCATGATGCGGGGGACGTTTGCGAACATTCGCCTGCGGAACCTCCTCGTCCCCGGAAAGGAGGGGGGCGTGACCATCCATCCGGATTCCCCCGAACCGGTGAGCATCTTCGACGCGGCGATGAAATACCGTTCCTCGGGGACGCCGCTCATGATCATCGCCGGCAGGGAGTACGGCTCCGGTTCGTCCCGCGACTGGGCGGCGAAAGGCCCGCGGCTGCTCGGCGTCCGCGCGGTTCTGGCGGAGAGTTACGAACGGATCCATCGCAGCAACCTGATCGGCATGGGGATTCTTCCCCTCCAGTTCAGGGACGGCGTCAACCGTTCAACCCTCGGACTCACCGGTTTCGAGACCTACGATGTCAGGGGGATTTCCGATCAAATCACGCCGGGAACGACGCTGAGCGTGTCGGTCCGCGGCGCGAACGGCAGGGAGAAATCGTTCGAGGTCCTCTGCAGGCTCGATACTCCGATGGAAGTCGAATATTACCGGCACGACGGAATCTTACGATATGTGCTCAGGGGGCTGCTGACCCGATGAGCATACCGACCCATTTCACGACGATACTCCGGGAAAAGCGGATGCACCGGCCCTCCCGGCGTTTTTCCGGGGGGGCGCACATCGGGTCGTTCAACGAGTACCGGAAACTCTACCGGTATTCGATGAACAATCCGGAGAAGTTCTGGGCGGCGATGGCCTCCGAACTCCACTGGTTCAGGAAATGGCGGAAAGTGCTCCATTGGAAGGCTCCGCACGCCCAGTGGTTCCCGGGCGGCAAACTGAACGTATCGTACAACTGTCTCGACCGGCACCTCGGCGGCTGGAGGAAAAACAAGGCCGCCCTGATCTGGGAAGGCGAACCGGGCGAGACGAGGACCCTGACATATCAGGAAATCTATCACCAGGTCTGCAAATTCAGCAACGTCCTGAAGTCGCTCGGCGTGGAAAAAGGGGACCGGGTCGTCCTCTACATGCCGCTGGTCCCTGAACTCGCCATAGCGATGCTCGCCTGCACACGGATCGGCGCGGTGCACTCGGTGATCTTCGCCGGGTTCAGCGCACAGGCGATCATCGACAGGGTCAACGACGCCGAGGCGAAGGTCATCGTGACCGCCGACGGAGGTTACCGGCGTGGCGCGGTGGTCCCACTCAGGGAAAACGTCAACCAGGCCGTGAAACACACACCCTCGATTCAACACGTGGTGGTCCTGAAGAGAATCGGGATGGAGATGGAATTGCGGGAAGGGAGGGAGTTCTGGTGGCACGACCTGATGAAGGACGCTTCAGCCGACTGTCCCGCGGAGAAACTCGATGCGGAACATCCGCTGTTTATTTTGTACACGAGCGGCACGACCGGGAAACCCAAGGGTGTCGTCCATACCACGGGGGGATACCTGACGCAGGTCGCCATGACGAGCAAGTGGGTGTTCGACCTGAAGGACGACGACACGTACTGGTGCACGGCGGACATCGGATGGATCACCGGGCATTCCTACGTGGTGTACGGTCCGCTGGCGAACGGCGCGACGTCGCTGATGTACGAGGGCGCCCCCAACTGGCCCGAGCCCGACCGTTTCTGGAAGATCATCGACTCCCACAAGGTTTCGATCTTTTACACGGCCCCGACCGCCATCAGGGCCTTCATTCGCTGGGGCAACGATTGGCCGAAAAAACACGACCTGAAGTCGCTCAGGCTGCTCGGCACGGTCGGCGAGCCGATCAACCCGGAGGCCTGGATGTGGTATCGCGACGTCATCGGCGGCAAGCGTTGTCCGATCGTCGACACCTGGTGGCAGACCGAGACGGGGGCGATCATGATCACACCCCTCCCCGGCGCGACGCCGACGAAGCCGGGGACCGCCACGCTGCCCCTCCCCGGGATCGATGTCGACGTGGTCGACAAAGCGGGGAAGCCCGTCGGGAAGAACAAGGGAGGGTATCTCATCATACGGCGCCCGTGGCCGTCGATGCTCCGGACGATCCACGGAGACCCGGAACGCTACGTCAAACAGTACTGGAGCGAATTCCCCGGGGTGTATTACACGGGGGACGGGGCGCGCCGCGACCGTGACGGGTACTATTGGATCATGGG
>DATDQD010000233.1:0-3351 GCA_035292425.1 Bacteroidota bacterium | reverse complement strand
CACCAAAACCTGCGGCAGGGTCGCCGGCAGGTCGACGACCAGGGACACCCCTCCGTCGCGTGCCGCGGGACGGGACGCCTCCATCTCCCGGGAAACCAGATCGATCGGCGGGACGGGACGGAGATCCATCCGGGCCTTTCCGGATGCGATCCGACCGATGTCCAGGAGTTCGTCGATGATCGTGTTGAGCCGCTCGGCGTCTTCGCCGGCCGCGACCAGCAGGTCCGCCTGCTTGGGCGAAAGCCCCCCGACCTTTTCCTCCAACAGCAAGTGAATCGCCATGCGGATCGAGGTGAGCGGAGTCTTCAACTGGTGGGAGACCGCCGAAATCGCTCCGCTCTTTTTCTCGTCCAGCTGGCGCTGTTGCGTCACGTCGTGGAGGATCAGGACCACGCCTGCCGGCTCTCCCCCCGAGTCGAGGATCGGCACGGCGTTCGGGCGGTAGAACCTCTCCTCGTTCCGGACGAACTGCTGCACGACGGCCCCCGTTCCCTCGAGTTCCGTCGTACGGCCCTTCCGAAGGGCCTCCCCGAACAACTTGGCCATCCACGGATACGGGAGATCCGGCACGCGGACTTTCAGCCTCAGACCAAATGCGTCCCCCGCCGCCTCGGTCGCAACCTCCACCTCTCCCTCCGGGTTCAGCACGGCGATCGCCTCGGGGAGACTGTCGAACGCCTGCTGGGTGGATCGCTGGATTCGCAGGAGCCGGGCCTGGCCGTTGCGTCGGAATTCCAGCAAGGACGCCGTCATCTCGTTGAACGCCTCGGAGAGCTGGCCGATCTCGTCGCCGGATCCGCCGGGAAGGACGAGGTCCAGGTTTCCTTTCCGGATCTCCTTGGCGGAATTCGTCAGCCGGGTGATCGGCCGCAGGATCCATTTTCCCGTGAGAAAGAGGAAACCCGCCGCGATGACCGTGGCGGCGAGCAGCATCATGTACATCTGCCCTCGCACCGACAGCGCCTGCCGACGGGCCCGCGCATCCATCGCCACCATGTTCTCCTGGTTCATCCGGAGGATGTCGTCCGCCGTGCCCTTCATCCTCTGGAACTGAGGGAGAAGCTCGTCGAAATAGGCCTTCCGCCGTGCTTCACGCCCGACCGCGGGGTTACTCATCACCTTGATGTCCGACCGGAATTGCCCGAAAATCTGTTTCAGCCGCTCCGCCTTTTCCCCTTCCCCCGGAAGCGTTATGTTTCCCAATTGGACCTGGAGCGCCTTCTCGAAACGCGCCTCGTTCTGCGCGATCTGGTCGTTCCCCTTCTGTTCCGCGCCCAGGAGCACGAACACCGCCCCGCTGTCCATCCGTTCCAGGGCTTCCTTCATCTCCTGGCAGGCGACCACGCTCCGGTAATTTTCCCGGAGGATCACGTCGATCGATTGCCCCAGGGCGGTGATCCGCGTGATGTTGTGGATCCCGATGGCGGCGATGATAACCAGGAGGCCGCCGAACCCGAGGGCCAATTTTTGACGAAGGCTCAATATCCTTTCTCCTTTCGAATCATCTTTTCAGCTTTTCCCGCATGGTCAAAGTGAACACATCCTCGTTGGTCCTCCCGACACCCTCGTATTTGATGGAAATGGCGGAATGATCCACGATCCAGGTCGCCTCCCTCACAACCACGATGAATTCGGTGACGTAATCGACTTTGTGGTCAGACGGGTCCCCGTACCTCTTCCTCAATTTGCCGTTCATCTTGGCGAACGCGTCTTCCGCCCTTGTCACCAGGGTTCTGGGACCGATTCTCGAATGCAACATCGCCCTGATCTGATAAAAATGGTCTCCCCTGAACCAATATTCGATGGAATCGAACGTTACATTCTCTATCTCTCCACGCTCCACCCTGCGGACATACACTTTCCACGGTTCTTCCTTGCCGCCGGAAACCACGTATTTTTCAAAAGACAAATCCTGATAGATCTTCGATGACTGCTCGATGGAAGTCCCCCATCGCAATTCCCTGAATCCTTCTATGCCGCTTCCTTTTTGTACCGTTCGCTGGGCAAGTCCGGCCGTTTCCAACAGGAGGGCGATCCCGATCATCGCCAGCAACCCGATGATCGACGCGCGGACTCTGTCCGGTTTTCCTGGATGCATCATCCCTTGCGCCGCCTCCCTAACCTCGGAAACGCAAAGGCCATACCCGGGGCGGTTTTCAGGCACCCTGCCGTAATCGCTGGATAACCTGGTCCGGCGGCTCGCCGGTGCGTTGCATATTGCAAGGATAATCCCGACGAGCCCATTGCAAAATGCAATGGGGGGGGGTGCTCTAGATACCGTACTGTTTTCGGCGGCGCCAAAGCGTCGCCTGGTCGATCCCCAGGACCTCGGCCGCCTCCTGCAGCGATTTCGCGGAAGCCAGCACGCGCCGGATATGCTCCTCCTCGATCTTCTCCAAGCTTGCCAGGTTTCCCGCGGCGGGAGTCGCCTCCGCGCGGGAGAAAGCCCCGGGGAGGAACTCGACGCCGATCCGGTCCGACCGGCACAGGATGGAGGCCCGCTCGATGACGTTGCGCAATTCCCGGAGGTTTCCCGGCCACACGTGGCGTTTCATCGTCTGCATCGCCTCCTCCGTGAACCCGGCGAACCCGCGGTGGTGGATCTTGCCGTAGAAAGCGAGCAACTGCTTCGCGAGCGCCTCCAGGTCCTGGGGACGTTCGCGAAGCGGCGGGATCTCGATCTGGATGACGTTCAGGCGATAGAAAAGATCCTCCCGGAACCGCCCGGCCTTTACCTCCCCCTCCAGGTCCCGGTTGGTGGCCGTGATGATGCGGACGTCGGCCTTGCGCGTCGATGGATCGCCGATCCGCTCGTACTCCTGGTCCTGCAGGAACCGCAACAGCTTGGGCTGCAGGGAAAGGGGAAGATCCCCGATCTCGTCGAGGAAGAGCGTCCCGCCATCGCAGGCGGCGATTCGTCCCGGGTTGTCGCGGACCGCTCCGGTGAACGCGCCTTTCACATGGCCGAACAGCTCGCTCGTCAGGAGCTCCGTCGGCAGGGAGGGGCACGACACCACGCCGAACGGTTTCCCGGAGCGCCGGCTCCAGCCGTGGATCGCGCGGGCGAGGACGGTTTTTCCGGTCCCGCTCTCGCCTCGAACAAGTACCGCGGCATCGGTAGGCGCGACTTGCCGGGCCACTTCCATGGCGCGCTGCATGCCGGGGCTTTCGCTCGAAAAGCGGACCTCCGGGGCCGTTCTCTCCAGGTCCTCCCGAAGGGCCGCCACCTTCTGCTCCAGCGTCCGCACTTCCTCCACTTTCCGCACGGCGAGCAGGACCTGGGCCGGGGTGAACGGTTTCGGGATGTAGTCGGTCGCACCCCGGCGCATGGCTTCCACGGCCGTGTCGAAC
>DATDQD010000232.1:0-3911 GCA_035292425.1 Bacteroidota bacterium | reverse complement strand
AAATATACGGACACCCCTATTTATATCGATGGGATCAGCATGAAAACCGGCCCCACGTACGTAGGCAGCAAGTTCGGATACCCGGGAATCGAAGCGTTCGATATCTCGGAATCACCGACGACCATGGCTGCCGCAAAGGATGCGTTCAAGCAGGCGGATATGAGCCCGTCCGATATCAACCTTGCCCATGTGCATGACTGTTTTACGATCAACGGCGTCATACAGCTTGAAGCACTCGGCGTCTTTCCTCTCGGCAAAGGCGCTTCGGCTGCCGCTGCGGGCGAGACCTCTTTGGACGGGAAGTGTCCGACCAATACGGATGGCGGTCGCATCGGATTGGGCCATCCCACGGGCTGTACCGGCGTCAACATGGTGGTCGAATCGGTTTATCAGATGCGCGGTCAAGCCGGAGAGCGCCAGGTGAAAACTCCCGATGTCGCGGTGTGCCAGACCATGGGGGGCACAAACGCCGTGGTTGTGGTGACCGCTCTCAGACGCTAATTCGAGGTGTGATCATGCCGCAGGAAATGCAAAGGAAGAAAGTCGTCATCGACGAGACGGAAGCCGCCGGTTGGATAAAAGACGGCATGACCATCATCATCGGCGGATTCATCACTTCAAGTCATCCCATGGCTATCCTTCGGCGGATCATTAAAAATGGCGTCAGGAACCTCACGGTCATCGGTTCCGCTTCATCGGGGCTCGATGTCGACCTTCTCATCGGGGCCGGATGCGCGCGAAAAGTCATTAGCCCTTACGTGGCCGGGGAAGCTATTGCTCCCATCGGTCCCTTTTTCCGCGTGGCCGCCGAACGGGGAGAGATCGACGTCTGGGAGATCGACGAATCCATGTACTATTGCGGTCTCAGGGCGGCAGCTCATCTTCTTCCCTTCATGCCATGGCGTGGTTGCGTCGGAACCTCCTACCCGGAGGTGAACCCCGACATCAAGGTCTTTCGGGACCCCATCAACAATGAAACCCTGCTCGCCGTTCCGGCGATCAAGCCGGATGTCGCCATACTCCACGCCGCGGTTGCGGATCCTTACGGGAACGTCCAGCACGTGGGAACGGGATTCGGAGACAGAGCCCAGCACCTGGCGGCGGACAAAACGATCGTGCAGGTCGAGAAGATCGTGCCCAACGAGGAGATTCGCAAGGAACCTGCCAAGACATCGATCGTGGGCGCAGACGCGCTGGTTCGGGCCCCTTACGGGGCGCATCCCTATTCAAGCCCCGGTTTCTACATCGAGGACCTGGAACATCTGAAAGAGTACGTGACCGCCGCCAACGTTTACGCCAAGAGCGGAGATCGCGGTCCATTCGACGCCTACCTGGAAAAATACATCTTCGGCCCGAAAGACCACATGGAATACCTGGAGAGAACGGGGATCCGGCGGCTTTTCTCTCTTTACGAATATTAGAACGTCGACGGGAGCCTTCTCATGAGCGCCGAAACCGCGAAGGACTACACCACAAAAGAGCTGATGGCTGCATTCATAGCCAACGATTTGGAGGACGGATTAGGGATACTCGTCGGGGCAAACCTCCCGGTTCCGAGGGCCGGGGTGTTGCTGGCCCATCTCACCCATGGCCCGAACATGCGCATCATCATCTCCTTCACGAGGGCGAACCTCGTCAACGAGCCGGTGCTGGAGCCTTTCGAGTTCATCACCGATTGGCGGGCATCGAGGTGGGCGGAAGCCTATTACATCCACAGCGATTTCATCGATTACATCAAACGGTACGGCATGAACGAGATCTTCTTCATCGGGGGTCTCCAGTTCGACAGGTATGGCAACAGCAACCTGATCGGAATCGGCAATGACTATAAAAAGTTGAAGTTCCGGGGTCCCGGAGGGGTGGGTTCCGGCGACAAGGGGGCGCATTGCAAGCGTTACTACATCTACACGAATTCCCACTCGAAAAGGACGTTCGTCGAGCGTCTGGATTTCGTCACGGCGTACGGGTGGGGGGAAGGTGGACGGGACGCCAGAAAGAAGATGGGGATCCCCGGAGAAGGCCCCCGGTATGTCATCACCCCTCTTTGCATCATGGATTTCGAGGAGGAGAGCAAGAGGATGCGGCTCAAATCCACGCATCCGGGGATCAGCGTGCAGGATGTGATCGATAATACCGGCTTCGAGCTGATCGTGCCGGAAAACGTTCCCACCACGACCCCCCCCACGGAGACGCAGATTCAGGTCCTCCGGAACCGTATCGATCTGGAAGGCATTCTTCGCAGAAAATAAGGAGAACGAAATGGATAAGAAGATCCTTTGGGAAACGAAGATCAGCAAAGCCGTTTCGTACAATTGCCTGATCAGAGGGTACCGGCATGACGAGATCATCGAGAATCTGACGTATACCGAGGGGATGTTCCTGACCCTCGTTGGAAGGCTCCCCAAGAAAAATGAAGTGAAAATGATGGATGCGATACTCAACTGCATCCTGGAGCTGGAGATCCAATCGGTTACGGTCGCGGTGGCCCGCCACATCGCATCGGGGAATCCGGAGGTGGCGCCGGCGGTCGCGGGAGGGCTTCTCCCCACCGGGAGGCGCACCACCTCTCCCCAGGACGCGGCCGACCTGATCAACGCCGCCATCAAGATGATGGCGGAGCAGGGGCTTTCCCGGGAAGAAACAGCCCGAAAATTCGTGGACCAGTACCGGAAGGAGAAAAAACGCTTTCCCGGTTTCGGACACCCCAGCCTTCGAAAAGGCGACTATCGCGCCATAAGCCTGAGGAAAGTCGCCGAGAGAGAAGGCATCGTGGGAGAAAAAACGTTGATCTACGAAGCCATCCATGACGAGTTCCTGCGGCAGACGGGGAAAACGGACGTTCCCATCAACGTCGATGGAATGATGGCCTGCCTGATGATGGAGATCGGCATCGATCCGATGATCATGACAGGGGTGGCCATGTTGTCGGTGATGCCGGGAATCATCGCCCACGCGGTCGAAGAGATCAAGACCAACGGACCCCTTCGCTATCCCGATCCTCAAACGGTGCAATATACGGGTGAGCCGGAGCGGGATCTGCCTCCAGAGGTGATACGTATGCCAAAGGAGAAGCGGTGATGGATTTCAGGTTCACCCAGGAACAGGAAATGTTCAGGGATAGTATCGATGAGTTCATGAAGAAAGAGTGCCCCCGGGACTTTGTGAGGCATTGCGACGAGAACTCGATCTTTCCCAGGGAAGTCATCAGGAAAATGGCCAAGCTGGGGTGGCTCTGCATCCAGGTTCCGGAAGAGTACGGCGGCATGGGATGCGGCCCGGTCGAGCTCGGGTTGTTCCTGGAGCAGGTGGCGCGCGGAATGAACGGTTTGGCCCAGTGCGTCTATTCCTCGGTGATCTTCGCAGCCGACTACATCCTGAAGTTCGGCAGCGAGAGCCAGAAGATGAGCTTTCTTCCGCGGATAGCGGATGGCGATCTTCTTTTCGCCTTTGCGCTGACCGAGCCCAATTCCGGCTCCGACGCGGCGTCGCTGAGAACGGCGGCTGTAAAGAATGGGGGCTGCTTCCTCATAAATGGCCAGAAGACATTTTGCTCCTGTGCCGATGTCGCGGACTACATCTACACGGCGGCAAGAACGGATACCAAGGCCCCCAAGCATAAAGGGATCAGCACCTTCCTTGTTCCAAGGGAAGCCCCGGGACTCGAGGTAAAAGGCATAAGGAAGCTGGGGCATAAAAACATGAGCCTGTCGGATATATTTTTCGAAGACACCCCGGTCCCGGAAGAAAATATGGTCGGTAACCTGAACGAAGGATGGATCAACATTCTCCATAACGTGGGCCGGGAGCGCTTCTACCTTTCGGCGATCTGTGTGGGCTCCGCCCAGGCCGTTCTGGATTCCGCACTGCAATACGCCATGGAAAGGGAGCAGTTCGGCAAGCCCATCGGCTCG
>DATDQD010000231.1:0-5054 GCA_035292425.1 Bacteroidota bacterium | reverse complement strand
CGGCCGCGATCGACAGATGGAACGTCTCCGCGATCGACTTCATCGCGGAATCGATGCCGCGCGGGTTCGGCCTCACCGGCACGATGATTGTGCCGCGCCCATACCGTCTCCCCTCGTGCGTGAACTCCCTCATCGCGGTGTGGGCCTTGTAGCCCGCCTGGAGCAGCCGCGCCAGCGCCATCGCCGAGCTGTTCGACGTCCAGGGCATGATGTACGCGTAGCGGGCCTTCCCGCCGCTGACGCTTCCGGGGGGGACCGCGGCCTGCGCAACGGGCGATGCGGGCACTGCCGGAACGCCGGATGACCACCAGGTCTCCACGCCGTAGGCGATCGGGAGGCACCACGCGGAGATGTCGTAGAACGACGTGTCGGTGACCACCGGTTCGCGTTCCATCAGCGCCATCACCAGCCGCTTCGCCGGCTGGTCGAGCCGGACGATCCAGGTGCCGGCGGGGAACGAGTTCGGGCGGCGCGTGGCGGGAAAGTAGGTCCGCGCGTCTCCGGCCGCGAACTCCTGAGAGGATTGCAGGACCTCGACGCCCTGCTTGATCAGCAGATCGATCATTCTGGCACTCCTTGCCGCGTCCCGCCCGGGAGGGACCAGGAACGACTTCACCGGTCCGTTCCTTCCCTCGGCGATGGCGTCGGCGAAGAACCGGTGGAAATCCTTCAACCGTTTTTCGCGGTTGTCGGCGGTGGTTTTGAGGGTGGCGATCGATGTCGCGCTGTGGTGTTCGAGCCGCTCCCTCAAGGTCAGGATCTCCTCGTCGCGCCGCTTGATTTTTACCCCGGACTGGCCCGCCTGCTCGTAGGTCATCCCGATCGCCCCGTGGAGCGAAGGCCACGAATCGCCGTACCCGGGGTAGAACAGGTCGAACGATTCACCGCTGTAATAGCTCCATCCCTGCCGGTCGAACGCCTCGGCGTTTCCGCGGCCGTAGATTTCCCCCCACTCGATCGTGGAGGCAGGGAAGTTTTTATTGATCGGCTTGAAGGCGGGGAAGAAGAAATAGGAGCTGTTGTATCCCATCTCGTGGAAATCGACGTGGACGTGGGGCATCCATTCACGGTAGGCGGCGATCCTCGCCCGGCTCTCTTCCTGCGTGAGCCACGCCCAATCGCGGTTCAGGTCGAAGAAATAATGGTTCGTGCGGCCCGACGGCCAGGCCTCGTTGTGCTCGACCGCCTCGGGGTCCTCCTTCGGCGTCATGCCGGCGCTGGTGACCTGGTAATTCACGTACCGCTCGTGTCCGTCGGGGTTCAGGAGGGGATCGATGACGACCACCAGGCTGTCGAGGAGTCCGGCCGCCTCCGGATCGGGGGACGTCAGGAGAGTATGGAGCACGTTCAGCGCCGCCTCCGGGCTGGAGGCCTCGTTGCCGTGCACGCCGTAGGAAAGCCACGCGATCGCGGGCGTCGCGCGGGCCAGCTCCGCCGCCTCTCTCTCGCTGAGCATGCGGGGATCGGCGAGTCTCCGGCTGTCCGACCGGATCTGGTCAAGACGCGCGAGGTTGGATGGGGAACTCAGCACGGCGAACTCCAGGGCGCGGCCCTCGTAGGTCGTTCCGTACCGGACGATTCGTATTCGATCGGGTGCCGCTTCGGCGAGAGCACTCAGATATTTTACGATCCCCGCGTGGGATGTATACCGGTCGCCGAGCCTGTAGCCGAGAACGTCCTCCGGCGACGGGATATGGTCCTGGGCGACAAACGGGGGAGCAGCCGGAAGCGATGCCGGGAGCGACAGGGCGGCGATCGCCGCAATGAGGATGGTCCGGAAACGGCGCATAATGGTACCGATGATGGTGATGGGGGGGATATGGTCCTTTCAGCCGAGCTTGTAACCGATCTTCCGCAGGAAGCCCATCCGCGCTTCCACGTCGGCGGGCGACTCCGCGCCCTTCGGCGGATTGCCGTCGATGACGCCGGCGATGCCGCGCCCTCCGGATGTTTCCGCGATGACGACCTCGGCCGGGTTCGCGGTGGCGCAGAAGATCGAGCAGACTTCGGGGACGTTCTTGATCGTGTTCAGGATGTTGACCGGGAACCCGGCCTCCATGAAGATGATGAAGGAATGGCCGCAGGCGATCCTCGCGGCGTTGTCGCGCGCAATCGCGGTCAGCCGCTCGTCGTTCCCGCTGCAGCGGACGAGGGAAGGGCCCGAGGCCTCGCAGAAGGCTATCCCGAACTTCATCGCGGGGACGGTTGTCACGATAGCCTCGTGGATGTCTTCCACCGTCTTGATAAAATGCGACTGGCCGAGGATGAAATTCATGTCGGCCGGCTTTTCGATCGGTACCGTTTTCAGGTCCATTGCATTCAATAATATGGATGGCCGGAAGGCAGGATGAAAGTTACGAATTTTCCCGCGTTTTGACAATGGGAGAAAGGATGGCCGCCCGGCGCCCCCCCCTCCTCCATCAGCATGAGGCGTCCCGCCATGAAGCCGAATTTCACCACCGCGCCGGGCTGTCCGAGGAAACGGCGCTCCGTCTCCGCGGCGCCGGGGTCGGGGCATGCCATCCGGGTCTCTCCCGCCGGTCCCATGATGAGGTCCCCCGGCGTCTCCCGACCATCCGTTGTGTACCCCCCGGTTTGTCGGCGGAGCATACCCAATCGGTCATAATTTCCCGACCCCGGACCGGCGGCAGGGGGGAAAAATCAGTAAGATCCTGTGAAATATTGGGGATTCGGCCCGATATTTCCCCTTGCCTCTTCCCCTCTTTTTGCGTATCTTTCAACAGCAAAATCACAGTACGCCGTTTTTGTCCCTGAGGCCGGGAACGGGACCTTGATTCCGGTGCCGGTTGAAGGGGTGGCTTTGCCACGCTTTTACGTTGTAGCTGCAGATGTGATCCCCGTGCCTGTTCAACTCCATTGAACGTATCACGAGGTGTGTCATCGCAGGATGAAGCGCCGCCGACAGATGATCAGACGTGCTGAGCGGTTGGGGGGACGATTGATCCCGCATCTTCGGCGGGGCTGATGCGTTAAAAGCCAAAAAATCTGGCCACGCCGGAACGGTTGTTCCGGCACAGCGCAGCCTCGGGTACATATACTCTCAACATATATTTAAGGAGATGTTCCATGGAGCAGGGGACGGTGAAATGGTTCAATGGGGCCAAGGGTTACGGCTTCATCTCACGCGAGAACGGCGAAGATGTGTTCGTGCACTTCAAAGCCATCATCGGTGAAGGTTACAAGACCTTGAACCAGGGCGACAAAGTCCAGTTCGAAATCGAACAGGGTCCCAAGGGATTGCAGGCCGCAAAAGTTACCAAGATCTGAGGCTGCATTTTTCGACGAACAACCCCACCCGGAGTTCTGCAGCCCGGGTGGGGTTTTGTTTCACACTTTACCGGAGAAGGAGGTTCGAAGAGTATGCTGCAAGGCATAGTCAAGTTTTACAACGTGGCGAAGGGATTCGGTTTCATTACGGACGATAAAGGAGAAGAAATTTTCTTTCATAAAAGTAATGTGAAGAATACCGGTTTTCGCGATACGCTCTTACAGGGAGACAACGTGAAGTTTGAACTCAAGACCGAGCAGAAGGGGAAGCGGGCGTACAACATCGTGCGCGTCTGAAGAGCCCCTGGTGGGTATAACACCCGTTTCGCCCCGGAAGGCGGAACGGGTTTTTTTTGAGCGGTGACATTACATCAGGCTCTGCGGATCGGCGTCGATCGTGAGCCTGACCCCGGGACGGCGCGGGAAAACAGAGTCCGGGGGTTTGCCGCCCCTGGCGGTCTTGATGACGACGTGCCACCGGAAGCGGTTCCGGATCCTGGGAATCGCCGCGGGAGACGGTCCCATCACCGCCGCCGCCCCGCACGATTTCCGGACGATCGTCGCGGCCTCCACGGCCGCCCGCCGCACGTCCTTCTCCTTTTCCCCCGAGAATTCCAGGAGCGTGATCCTCGTGAACGGCGGGTAACCGAGGTCTTTCCGGTACCTGGTTTCGTCGTCGAAAAATTTCCTGTAATCGTGCCGCGCGACGTCCTGCATGGTCGGGTGGTTGGGCTGCATCGTCTGCACGATCACTTCTCCCGGTATCTTTCTCCTCCCCGACCTCCCCGCCACCTGCGTCAGGAGCTGGAACGTCCGCTCCGCCGACCGGAAGTCCGGGAGGAGGAGCTGCGTGTCGGCCGAGACGACTCCGACCAGCGTCACCCTCGGGATGTCGAGCCCCTTGGCGATCATCTGCGTTCCGAGGAGGATGTCCACCTCGCCCCCCGCGAAACGGTTCAGGATCTCCGCGTGTGAGCCCTTTCTGGTGGTGGTGTCGAGGTCCATGCGCTCGACGGCCGCGGACGGGAACATGGTGCGGAGCTCCTCCTCGACTTTTTGAGTCCCCAGCCCGAGATACCGGAGGTCGCCTGCCCCGCACTCCCCGCAGAAGAGGGGGGGGGTCTTGACGAAGCCGCAGTAGTGGCAGCGGAGGTGTCTCTGGGGACGGTGATAGGTGAGGGAGATCTGGCACCGCTCGCACATTTCGACCTTTCCGCACTCGCGGCACTCCAGGTACGCCGAGAACCCGCGGCGGTTTTGTAAAATAATAATCCCTTCTTTTTT
The DNA here is from genome assembly GCA_035292425.1 of Bacteroidota bacterium. Lineage (GTDB taxonomy): Bacteria > Bacteroidota > Ignavibacteria > UBA10030 > SZUA-254 > SZUA-254. The sequence goes on along the minus strand of DATDQD010000231.1, from coordinate 482 downwards.
CTGCAGCCGGTCCGCGATCCGCTCGCGAAGGAGGTCGGAAATCGAACCGTGCTCGAATTTTTTCAGCGAGAGTTTCGCGGCCAGGGGATCGGTCTTGAACTCCTCCTTCCGCGCAGCCCTGTACGATTCGAATTTCCGCTTCCGTTCCGCGACCATGTCAACGATGGAGACCGCGGGCAGCCGCGCCCCGTCGGCCCTCTCGGGGAGTTCCAGCAGGCGGTATTTCCCCGACAGCGCGTTGGAAAAGGTCTCCATCGAGGGGGTCGCGGACCCGAGGACCACCGCGGCGCCCGCCATCCTCCCCCGGACAACGGCCGCGTCGCGCGCGTGGTAGCGCGGGGACTGGTCGTACTGCTTGTACGAGGGTTCGTGCTCTTCGTCGACGACAATGAGCCCCAGGCGGGGCAGGGGGGCGAACACGGCGGACCTCGGGCCGATGACGATGGTGCAGCGTCCGTCGCGGGCGAGGCGCCATGCGTCGA
>DATDQD010000230.1:0-5719 GCA_035292425.1 Bacteroidota bacterium | reverse complement strand
CGGAGACCCCAATACGTCATCGACCGATATCGGTGGACGTTTGTTATCGACGGCTTTGGAATTTCGACAGGCGTACCACCGGTCCTGAACGGCAAACTGGGCAAACGACTCCAACGAAGCCCCGTATTTACTCATGTAACGAGTCTGCATCAAGGCCATGATATCGACGTAGTCATACCCCAGCGGGTACTCGAACTCGACATCCAGGTTGCCCAGGAGAACTTCACTGGTAGAGGTGCAGTCCGAAATTTTCTCGACCCCGACAACGAGCGCGCGGCTGCAACGTCCGGACATGATCGCCTGGACGGCATACTGCAGCCCTACTCCGCCCCCGGCGCAGGCACTCACTATTTGCGCAAAACCGGCAGGAGCCATTCCAAGCTCATCCGCGGCAACTGCGCCCATGTTCTGCTGTTCTTCGATTTCCGGCGCAGTGACCGAGAGGAAGCCCGCTTCGATCATTCCCGGGTCCATCTTGGCGTCCTTCAACGCATCGTAACAGGACTCGACGACCATCTTCTTCCAGCCCCACTTTGGGAAAAAACCGTGCTTGGTAATCCCGACGCCGACAATGGCTGCCAGACTATTTGAAGACATGTCCTTCTGGTCCTCCTCAATCGAAAGTGGACGTCTTTCTTTCGTGCGTGTCGTATTTCCTTTCCAGTTTGATGTAGGTAGAGTAATCGACCATGGTTTTGCGGGAAATAAGGTCGCTGACCGATGGCTTCCTATATATTTGGCCGATCTTCGAGGTCGTCTTCAAAATGAGCGCGTCACTCCCCGCACCCGAACCGTAAGAGATGGCTGCGATCCTCTCATCGGGGGCCGCGCCATCCAACACCTTCGCGAGGCTGATCAGTGCGGACGCAGACCCGCAATCACCGAGAAAGTCCGAGAAGAACCCCGGGGTGATCTGCTCCTTGGAAAACCCCAGCATCTGACCCACCTGGAATGGAGCTTTTCCATCCTCCTGCTGGATGGCGAGATATCGAAAGGAATCCGGGGCGTATGCCTTGTTTCCATTGACACTCTTCCAGGCCCCCAGCATGTTTTCCTGCAATCCCACTCCGGTGTTCGTCATGGCCGAACCGCCGGACCGGATGTACCGTTCGCCGTCCAGGCGAAAATAGTCGGGGGTGTCGGTGGTATACGAAGCGGATTTCTCGATCTCCGCGATTCCCGCCCCTCTGCCCACCACCATGGCGCAGGCTCCCGAGGAAGCGACATATTCCTGGCTGTCGCCAGGCGAAACGTGATAGCTCAATGTATCCGACCCGATGGCGATCGCCGCTTCCGCCATACCGGAATTGACGTAGGCTAAAGCGATGAGAAGGGCGGAAGTTCCCGATTTGCCGCTGAATTGTATATCGGTCGCAAAGACGTCGTTCCTCAGCCCGAGGATATCCACCAACATGGATGCGGCCGGACGGGTATGATATGGAGACGTTTGGGTCCCCAATATGAGGGCGCCTATCTTTTCCCGATCCAACCCCGACATCTTCATTGCCTTCTGGGCCGCATCCGCGCCCAGCGTGACGGTGTCCTCATCCGGGCCGAGCACTCCTCGTTCCTTGACCTTCCTTCCCTTTACGGCCTGGAGCGGCATATTTTTCCAAACGTCGTTGATTTCCTCTATCCTGATCCGACGCCGCGGTATTGCCACTCCGTACCCCAAGACTCCGGAACCCATGGTTTACTCCTCTGAGGAAATCGGGCGGAATTTGTACCCGTACGTGTAGTTGCCGTTGCTCTCCCTTCTCCACTTGCGAAGGACCAACTCGACGCCCAACCCTTCCTTCACCTGCTCGAGATCGCAATCGACGACATCCGAGACGACATGGGGGCCGTTTCCATCCATTTTTACGATCGCAAAAGGCTTCGGCACTTCCTCTCCGTGGCCCATGAGGGGAGAATGATCGACCGCCGTGCAGACGACACGCCCTGTCCTGGAGAACTCCTTCGCCACGAGATCCCTTTCATGGCATTTCGGGCAGACATGCCGGCCGGGGAAATGGTCCATGCCGCAGGATGGGCAATGCGTACCGACCAGCCTGTACCGTGCAAAACGGTTTCTCCAGGATTTCGCCGTGGATTGGGTCGCTATACGATAAATTGGTTCGCTTTTCGACCACATGACGCTACCTCCCACGAATGCATGAATTCGGTTACCGGCGGAGCGAACTTGCGGATACGAGTCTCGTCTCTTCTTGAGGAGGCGTCATGCTATGGAGTGCCCGCCGTCGATGCTGATCTCGGCGCCTGTCAGGAACGACGGACACGTCGCCAGGTACAGCGCGGTCGATGCCATCTCGTCCAGATTGCCCGGGCGCTTCATCGGTATTTTGCTGTTTATGAATTCCTTGCCGATGTCTTGATCGAAGAAACCGCGGGTAAAATCGGTGGCGAAATAGCCGGGGCAGATGACATTGACCTGGATGTTGTCATGCATCAACTCCAGGGCCATCACCCGCGTCAACTGTATGACCGCCGCCTTGCTGGCGCAATACCCGGACATGTTCCGGGCGGCGATCTTGCCCAGAGTGGACGAGATGTTGATGATTTTTCCCCTCTTGTGCTTGACCATCACCTGCGCAACCGTTCTCGAGACCAGGAACGTGCCGAAGAAATCCACGTTCATTACTTCGGCCATGTCTTCATCGGTCATCTTCAGGACAGGTTTCTCGCTCCCGGGAATGCCTGCGCTATTCACGAGGATGTCGATTTTGCCGAACTCATCGACCACTTCCTTCAGCGCGGCATCGATCATCCTGACGTTTTTGACGTCCATTTCCTTGCCGACCGCCCTGACCCCGTACTTGTCCTCGATTTCTTTCGCAGCCGCCTGGCATCCGTACAGATTCCTTGCCACCACCACCACATCGGCGCCGGCCGAGGCATAGGTATCCGCGATGGTTCTCCCGATCCCTTTGTAGCCACCTGTAATCAATGCAATCTTCCCCGTCAGGGAGAACAACTTCTCGATCGGGCTCATTTCCTTTTTCGCTTCTACCATTATTCTGTTCATTTATGCACCCTGCCTCTATTGGGATGCCGACCTATTTTTTCGTTCCGCCGTTCAAGTCATCGATCAGGCTGACTCCAAATGCCGGCTCCGCCTCTCTTGCTTTCGAATCGTCGAATTCATCATCGATGCCTGCCAGATATCGCGCCAGCCGCTTCTTTTCGTCGTAGTCGTACTCCTGATTCAGGGCGATAGTTTCCATGATGGGCGATCCCCCTCCATGAACGCCTGCGATCTCATACCAGGCAGACATAGGAGAAGCCGCAATGTTCTCGACGAACTTCCAGATCTTCAGCGAAAGTTCAGGGGACAGCTTCGGGTTTCTTACGATGAACTTTTCCAGGTGTTCCCGAGTTTCCTCGGCCTGAAAATCTGCGTGGAAGGGAAGGGTGATAGCTATGCCGCCTGCGACTTCCGTCAGAATGTTGTACTCGTGGTAGATCAATTCCCCTGTCATCCTCCGGCCGACATTGGAAAAAATCAGGTTCGGGAAAAAAACTCCACTGGATGTCTTTTCTCCATACACAGCGGCGGCGATGCCGGCCGCATAAGCCAGCTCCGCGGCGCCCGCAAATTCCGAAAGCTTCTCTTTTATGTGGGAAACACCCTGGATATTGTTGGCCTCGGCCGCCAATGCCGTTGCCCCGCAAAGGATATCGGACACCCCAGGCTTGCATCCGCTGTAACTGTGGCGGTGGGAGTCTGCGAACAGAAGAGCCAGCCGGCGGCCGAACTCCCACTCCCGGCACATGAAAACACGCTCCTTCGGAACGAAAACATTGTCGAACACCACTACGGAATCCGAAACTCCGTATTTACAGAACGGAGGTGCATCCTCGTCGTCCTTCTCTCTTAGCCAAACAGGTCGGGTGATAAGGCTGATCCCCTCCCAGTCGGCCGGGATGGCAAAAGCCACGGCGTAATCCTTGTCATCTTCTTTCAAGGCCCGGGTGGGAATCACAAAAATCTCTTCCGAATATGCAACCTGGGTAATCGACATTTTTATCCCGCTTACTACGATCCCGTCTTTTCGCTCCTCGACAATGTGCACGTAGGCACCCGGATTCGCTTGTTCGCTAGGCCTTTTGAGCCTGTCGCCCTTGGCGTCCGTCTGGGCGCAACATCCGTTCAAGTCCTTCTCATGGTAGACGCGAAGATAATCCAGAAACCTCGAGTGGTACTCCGTGCCGTTCGCTTCGTCCATTTCCTTGGTACAGACGGCAAGGGCGCTGAGGGCATCGTGCCCCATGCAGCGCTGTATGCAGCCACCGACCCTTCGAGCCGCCAAGCGGATCAATTTTTGTTTCTGGATCAGGTCATATGGATTTTGGGGAAGATGAGCCCAGCGATTGATTTCCTCCCCGGTAATCGTCGAGGTTGCCGTGGCCAACCCTTTCCACTTCGGATTCTGTGCCAGATCGAAAGTGACATCCATGACATTGATCCCCGGCCGAAGCCTGTGGTCGTCCCGCCCGACCCGTTCCCCACCGATGTGGAGATTGGGCCTCATACTGAACAGGCTCTCGTGGTACTGCGCGCTGGTCTTCAACATGCCTGATCTCCCTGTGCATTTACGAGTAACATCGATAAAGAACGATGGTATAAATACAGTGCACGTGCCGTGCCGTACGGAACCGTTGGTGCGGCTATCATAATCGATTGAATTTACATGTATTTATAACAAGATGTAATTTGTGCTCGTTCACCGGGCTTCCTCATGTCCCATCCCGGGACACCGGTGTCTCCATGCGAGATGGAACCGAAGCAAATGACCGGTTTTGGAACAGCCCGGTTCGCCTTGCTCCGTAAATGTCCCCGGAAAAAGCTCGGGCTCTTCCATTTGGCGGGGATTCTCCGAACTTCGACCCCCATGCTGAACTTTGACAACCTCTTGCCCCGCCGCTGATCAAACCCGTTATTTTCCGGTAACATCGCTGTCGCGTGATTCCGGAAAACCCTAAATGTAGTGTTACGGTTACTGTAAATAACCTTTGACATTGAGTCGTTGAGATGATATATGTAACTCATGTTTCTGCGATGTCTCGCCTTCCCACGGAAAGACGGATCGCAGCGGAAGTATCTCCAGATCGTCCAGACGTACCGGGAGAAAGGGCGCGTCCGACAGAAGATCATCGCCAACCTCGGGCGACTCGACGAACTGATCGCCAGCGGCACCCTCGAAAAACTTTCCGATGCCCTTTCCCGGTACGTGGAGAAGAAGGAGTTGTTGTGCAAGGCCGAGGAACTGATGGCGACTTCCGCACTGTCCTTCGGCCCCGTACCGATCTTTACTTCGTTGTGGAAGAAGCTCGGGCTTCCGGAAGCGATCGCCACAGCGACGAACCGGGAAACCGCCACCTACGATCCGGCTCCGGTGATCTTCCGGATGGTGCTGGGGCGGCTGCTGGATCCTTCGAGCAAACTTTCCACGCACCGCTGGGCGGAGACGATCTGGTGGGAGGACGGTGCCGTCGTGGAACTGCAGCACTACTACCGATCGCTGGGGATCCTGGCACGGAGCATCAAGAAGATCGAGGAGCACCTGTATTATCGGGAGCGGGATCTGTTCACCCCGGCGCCGGATCTGCTCTTCTTCGATACCACCTCGACCTACTTCACCGGCGCCGGGCCGATGACGGATCTGGCGTGTCACGGCTTCTCCAAGGACAACCACCCCGAGAACAAGCAGGTGATGGT
>DATDQD010000229.1:0-2069 GCA_035292425.1 Bacteroidota bacterium | reverse complement strand
AGGCCGGGCACATCACGGAGCTCCAGAAGGACGGCCACGTCGTCGCGATGGTGGGAGACGGAATCAACGACGCGCCGGCGCTCGCCCGGGCCGACGTGAGCATCGCCATGGGCCACGGCACGGACATCGCGATGGAGACCGCGGACATCACGATTATGAACGGGGAGCTCGCGGGGATCACCGGCGCGATCCGGCTCTCAAAAAAAACGATCGGGACCATCAGGCAGAACCTTTTCTGGGCCTTCATCTATAATGTCATCGGCATACCCGTGGCGGCCCTCGGTTTGCTCAATCCGATCGTCGCCGCCGCCGCGATGGCCTTCAGCTCGGTGAGCGTCGTGTCGAATTCGCTCAGGCTGAAGCGGACCATCCTGTAAGGTGCGACCGGCGGGAAGGGCCCGGGTACGTTCAAGGAGGATGATCATCGATGAATGCCAAGCAATCGCTTGACCCGGCGGTTCGAATCGGACATATCCATCTCAAGGTGTCTGATCTGGGCCGAGCCATCGATTTCTATCACGGCGTCCTCGGTTTCGGGGTGACGCAGCGGCTGGGGAACAGCGCGGCATTTCTCTCGGCAGGCGGATATCACCACCATATCGGTCTCAACACCTGGGAAAGCGCCGGAGGCCGGCCCCCGGCGCCCGGGACCACCGGGCTCTATCACGTCGCCATCCTCTATCCCGGCCGCGCCGCCCTCGCCGATGCTCTTCGCAGGCTTATCGCGGCCGGCATTCCGCTGGAAGGGGCGAGCGACCACGGCGTCAGCGAGGCGCTCTATCTCCGCGATCCCGACGGGAACGGCATCGAGCTCTACCGGGACCGCCCCGCGGACCAGTGGCCGCGGGAGAAGGACGGCACGCTCGCGATGGTCATCCACCCGCTCGACGTCGACGCGCTTCTCTCCGAGTCTTCCGGATGATGAGATTATTTGTTTTCAAATTGGAAATTTGTAACATTCGAAGAATATCAATCATCGCAGGTCCTCATGCGTTACGCCCTCATCGTTCTTTTATTCTCCTCGCATTCGTGGGTCGCCCGCTCTCCCGGCCCGATGCTCCCGGAGGGCTGTCCCGATCTTACGGGCCAGGGCCGAAAAGAATATGTCTGTCCTCCATGCGGTTGCAGGGGCGACGACGCCTCTCACGACAAACAGGGAAACTGCCCGACATGCGGCATGGAGATGGTCGACAGGGCCACGACCATGTCCCTCTCCGCCATTCCGAATTTCCTGAAAGTCAGCGACAGCGTCTGGACCGGCGGCCAGCCGACCCTCGCCCACCTCGGGAAATTGAAAGAGGAGGGTGTGAAGGCGATCATCAACCTGAGAATGCACGAAGAACATGACGGCGCGGTGGAGGCGGCGAAGGCGAAAAAGTTGGGGATGACGTACGTGAACGTCCCCGTCGATTTCGATGATCCGAAGACCTCAGACGTCGATTCGTTCCTGAAAGCGACCGACGAGCTTCTGAAAAATGGTCGCGTCTTCATCCACTGTGCGGCAGCCATCAGGGTCGGGGCCTTCTGGATGATCCGGCGGGCGCTGCGCGACGGGTGGGAGTATGAGGAGGCGCGTGAGGAGGCGAAACAGATCGGCCTTCGGAGGGACGGGACGTGGGTGGATTTCGCGAAAACGACGATCGACCGGCGACGGTTGAAAGGTGACGGGAAATGAGCGCTGAGAGGAGGGCGTGGTCCATAGTCACGGCAGGCTTGATGGTCTGCTGTCTCCTCTGCGTCCCCGCCCGCGGTCAGCTCCGCCCGTTCCGCTCCCCGGCGGGCGAGGGGAGCGGCCAGCCATCGCTGGCGGTTGCGCCCGACGGGAGGGTGTTCCTGAGCTGGATCGAACCCGCGGGCGACAAAGGCCACGCGCTGAAATTTTCGGTGCTCGGAGAGACATCCTGGTCCGCGCCCCGGACAGTTTCGGAGGGGACCGGCTGGTTCATCAACTGGGCCGACTTCCCCTCCCTCGCCGTCCTGCCGGACGGTTCGCTGGCCGCCCACTGGCTGGCGCGCAGCGGCCCTGACACCTACGCGTATGACGTCCGCATCGCCCGGTCGTTCGACGG
>DATDQD010000228.1:0-8360 GCA_035292425.1 Bacteroidota bacterium | reverse complement strand
AACTATCCCAATCCCTTCAACCCTTCGACGGTGATCGGGTACGGACTGCCCTCGGAGGGGACCGTCAGGCTCACCGTCCACGATCTCCTTGGCAGGACGGTCGCAACGATCGATGAAGGTTTCCGGGAGCCGGGAGTGCATTCGACGGCCTGGACGCCGATCGGCCTCCCGACAGGTATCTATTATTATCGCCTTGTCGTCTCCGGATCGTCCGGCGAAGGGACGGTCTATTCCATGTCCCGCAAGCTTATGCTTCTGAAATAGGCCGGGGGGGCGTCAATAAATAGTAACAGTCGCCTCGCGCGAAAGCATCTCGAAGATCGGCAGTTCGCTCACGTACTGGCCGGCATTCAGCGATCTGAACAGGTAGGGCCCGAACGGACGAAAGAGCAGCCGGGCCCTGATGTTCCAGGCGCCGGCCGAGCCCGGCGTGAACCCGTACTGCGATGTTCGGGACTCGAACGGCGCGAGGGATTTGTTCACCAGTGAATCGAGCTCGAAGACGTTCGATTCCCGGCCGTCCTTGTAGAGCGTGCCGTTGAAGATCACGAGGTCGGTGTCTTCGTCCGGCCTCAGGGCGCTGTTCTTGTCCATCAGGTCGCCGTTGGCGTCGAGATGGCCGCTCCGGTAGACGGTGTCACTCCCCTTCCATACGGTCACTTCGATCCACATCTGCCTGTTGAAGAATACCGAGGTCGGGAGGTTGTGGCCGGTCTTGTCGTTGGTGATATTCACGCCGACATTCAGCGTCTCGCCGACCCCGCCGCCCGTCGGGGGGATCAACTCCATCGACGCGGAATTTTTCAGCAGGGAATCCGCTTCGGCCCGCTGTTCGACCTTCCCCGGGAAGCCCGTGATCGCGACGTCGACACCCACGAAGGAATGACGGTGCAGGTCGTTCCTGACCGGCCCGGTGGGCGTCGCCCGGCCGGTGTATTTCCTCATGTGGCAATGCTGGCACTCGACCGACATCCCTCCCCACGCGCTGTTCTGCCATTCGGTGAACGTCACCTCCACCGGCACGCCGTTGACCGTAAGGTCGTGGCACTGCCTGCAGACGTCCGACCTGTCGTAGTCCGGATCGTAGCCGTGTTCGTGCGCCGACGTGGGGACGGGATCGGTGAGGGTCCCGTATTTCACCGGACCCGGATCGAGGGTATACTGGATGCTCTGGTTCGTCGAGAGATAGGGTGGACGGAGCACGTGGCAGAAGTCGCACGTGATCCCTTCCCGCACCAGCGGGTCGAGGTCGGAAAACTGGAACGTCGGCTTCGTGTTGTCCGTCAGAAATCCGAGCGGCGCGTGGCACTGGAAACAGGTCTTCCCGAGTGTCCCCCCCGTGCTCTGCTGGAGGGAGTTGTTGGCCAGCATCCAGATGGGGTCCGCCGTGGAGTAGCGGTGCATCGAGCCTTTCCATTCCTCAACGTACCGGGGGTGGCAGGCCTCGCACGCGCTTGAGGAGGTGAAATCGGAGAGTGAATACGCCGCGGACGCCGGCGGGACCACCACCACTTCGTCCGTGTTGCATCCTGGGGTGAGGAGGAGCATGGCGGCGGAGGCCATGAGCGCGATGGGGATGAACTTCATGCTATGATGTTCCTTTCCGATTCAGGGTGAGACCGAGAGGCCGGTGGGCATCTTCCCCACTTCCAGGACCTTGACGATTTCCGCGAGTACGTTGTCGATCACGACCACGTTCCCGATATAATTGAGATTGTACCGGGGGATGAAGACGTGTCCGGAATTCTCGTTGGAGACGAATGTGTACTGTCCGTCGGGCGAGATGTCGCACCCGTGCGGGTAATTGAAAATCCTGGGCTCGTTCGGCGTCTCGAACACCTTCATGACGTGGTGCATGGGCAGGTGGATCGCCGAAACTGTATGATCGCGCCGGTTCGTGACGTAGCAAAACGTATTGTCGGGCGTAAACTGGAGGTGCCAGGGCTGATCGCCCACCTGGAATGAGTCCACGACCGCGTTGGAGGCCGCGCTGATCATCCTGACTTCGCCCGTCTCCGAGCAGGCGATCGCCACGAGCGCGTCGTCCGGGGAGACCGCCACTTCCATCGGCATGTACTTCGGGGAGCCGGTCGGGTTGACGTCCCAGGCGAGTAAAACGCTCGTGATGACGGTGTCGGCCGCAACGTCGATCACCGAAACGTTGTCGGACATCATGTTCGCCGCGTAGACAATGGTGCCGGCGTGGTTCATCCGCAGGCCGTGCGGCATCGACCAGACCGGAATCTCTCTGGTGAGGGTCATCGTCGCGGTGTTGACGACCGACAGTTTGTTGGTGAATACGGTGGTGAACTGCGAGACGTAGAGTTTTCCGCCGTCGGGCGTCAGGGCCAGGAGCGCGGGGGCGCCCGGGATGGCCGCCTTCCCCACCAGCGTATCGGTATGGGCGTCGAATTTCCACACTTCCCCCGCGTTGATCAGTGAGACATACCAGAAATGTTCATCCGCCGTGACGAAATGGGGACCCTCCACGATCAGGGAGGTCCCGACGTCCACGATCTTCGTCACCACGAGATGTTCCGCGTCTATTATAGAGACATTGTCCTCCCCCTGGTTCGGCACGTACACTTTTTTCATGGAGTTCTGATACGGGACGGCGCCGGCGTCGTTCCGGGCGCCGCCGTCGATCCACCGTTTCAGGAAGTTCACCTCCGGCGTCGTCAATGCGCGCTGAAGGGCGGGATGCGCCTTGCGGAGCGCCGTGCCGTCGAACAGCAGGGTGAGCAGGCTCCTGCCCGACCGGCGGGAAATGACGCATTCACCGTATTCCGAACCGGCGATCAGGTCGTCCCACGAGGCGAGCGAAAGCCCGGCGGACCTGCCGGCCGAAGAATGACATCCGGATGTCGCGCACTTATCGGAGAGGAGCGGCTGGACGTGCTGTGTGTAGCCGATCGTTTGGATGGAGTCGTAATCGATGGCCGCGGTGGTATCATCCCCCTCGCAGCCTGCCGCCAGCAGGGCGACTGCCGCTATCATTGGAATTCGTTGTATCCATGGCAGGATCATGAGAATCTCCGGAAATATTCAGTGGATTGCGCGATGACACGCGCGGGAACGGAAGAACGAAGGGGACCGGGGACCGATCCCTGGGATGATGGCGGACTCATGGGCGCGCCGGCTGATGGCCGGAGACCCGGGGGTGTAGCCGGACTCTCGAGGAATATACCTGATTTTCACGACTGAGACAAGGGGCGGGGATACGGGATGTTTGAAACCGCCGATAATCTTCCTACATTCCCCCCGGCTTGCAGGAGACTCCACCATGAAGACGATCCCCGCTCCAATCACCGTTGCGTTCTTCCTTCTCCTTCCCTCACTCTCATCCGCCCAGCCGGACCTCCGGTGGGTACGTTTCCAGGACGGATATGGGAAAGACGACTTCATCGAAGACATCGCGGTGGATTCCGGGGGAAACGTCTACGTTGCGGGTTGGACCACGAACGCGTCGAATAATTCAGACTATTATATGGCGAAGTACGACCCGGCCGGAAACCGGCGCTGGTACCACCTCTACGACAACGGCGCGGACGACGCGGCCCGCTCCGTCGCGGTCAAGGGGGCCGCGGTATACGTCACCGGGAGGAGCCGTTCAGGATCGGGGTTCGGCGCCCATGACGACATCGTTTCGTTCGTCCTCGACACCGCGGGCACCATCGTACCGGATAACTCGAACGCCCTGCGGTTCGATTTCGGAGGATCGCACCGCGACGACGACGCGGTCGAGATCATTCCGGCGCCCGATCCCGCTCAACCCGCCCTGTTCTTTTCCGCCGTCCACGCCGACACAGGCATCGCCGGCATCTTCTACGTGGCGGGAACGCATAAAGACACGCTTTCGGGGTCCGACGACCTCGTGGTCCTGATGTATGACGGCAGCGGGTTCCTCGGGGCCGCCTCTCATCACCTGGCCGGCGACGAGGTCATCAAAGGAATGGCGCTGGGAGGAGATGACGCCGTCTACATCGGCGCCACGTCATACGTGGGGGGGGGCTCTCCCTCGTACCGGATGGTGACGGTGAAATTCGACCGTGACCTCGCGTTCGGCTGGGAGAAAATATATGCCAACGTGGACCTGGATTTCCTGCTCGGGATCGCGGCCGATGCATCGGGCGTCTACGTCACCGGGACGAGCTATTCCGCCTGCGGTGACCCGGACGTTGCGGTCATCCGCTACGCTCCGGATGGTACGCAGGGATGGGTGACGCGGGCCTATGACTGCGCCAGCGGGCAGGTCGGGTCGGGCGGTATACTCGTGGACGATAACACGGTGTACGCCGCCGGGTATCACGCAAACGGTTCACAGTATTTCGGCATCGACAAATCCGACGGTACCATTCGCTACCAGGGGGATTCCCCCGTGCAGAGCGCGTGGGTCTCGATCGTGAAATCGTACGACGGGAATATCTACTTCGGAGGCCACAAGCTTTTCTACGACCTTCCGTACGACGGCACGCACATGGTGAAATTCGACGGCGGGGGGACTTCGCAATGGGACGTGGTGTACGACGGGAGCGGGTCCGGCCAGGCGAACACGATTTCAAAAATGGTGAGCGGGGGATCGGACTCCAGCATCGTCCTGGTCGGATCGGTGACGGTTGGCGGCCAGCAGGACATGATGATCCTGAAGTACGGCGTGGGGGAGTCGATGCTCACGGGCGTCGGTGACGAAGCCGGCAGTCAGGCGATCGTTCCCGGCTCGTATGAGCTCCTGCAGAACTTTCCCAACCCATTCAACTCCTCCACGACCATTAAATTCAGACTCCCGGCGGAAGCGCGGGTTTCGCTGAAAATTTTTGATGTCCTTGGGAGGGAAGCGGTCACCGTGCTGGAGGGGAGGGACGGGCCCGGGGAGAGGGAGGTTGTCCTGAGGGCCGATGATCTATCGAGCGGCATCTATTTTTGCCGTTTTTCGTCGGATGGACATACGCAGACGAGGAAACTCGTCCTCATGCGCTGAGAGAAGGGAGCACCGTCCCTACGAGCGGGCGTTGAGTGAATTACCCGTTCCCGGGATCGTCACGGAGAGAATGATCCTACGGTGAGCGTTCGGAGAGAGTCCCACGCCCGTCCGATAGTGTTGAGATATTCAACACACCGATTTTTCCCTTGCGTCGGGCCGGCGAATAAAGTATATTCGTCATGATTGAAAGGGGGCCCACATCAGGGCCGAAGTCGTTTATCATGAAAATAGTTCTCCCATTTCGCCGCGGTCACGCTCCTGCCGGACCGCGGACCGGATTGTATTCCGGATTCCCTTTTGATTCCCAGACCCCGTGACGTTCGAATACCGGAGCGGTCATTCGCGCCGGAGCGGATCCGTCGTGCCGTAAGGACACGACAACCTCGCTGACGACAGAGAATATCTCATCACTCTATACTATCACTCCGGAGGAGTTCTTATGAAACATCTGTACTTCGTTCTTTTCGCGCTCGTGGTTCTCGCGATCGTCCCGGTCCTGCCGGTGTTCGCCCAGACCTGCCCGCCTGCCCTCACCCCGCATCCCGACATCATCGGTAATTTCACTCCCGCCGATTCGAGCTGCCTCGACAAGGGCGATGTCCCCGGCGCCGGGTCCGATCATCGCAATTGCCTCTACGCGTGCGAACTGCAGTACTCCACGTTCTGCACGGCGTTGAATGCCGGCAACACGTACACCTGGAACGTTACCGGCGGCGTGATCACCGGAGGGGCGGGCACGAACTGCGTGACCGTCCTCTGGGGACCTGCCGGGAACGGCACGATCAGCGTGGTTGAGACCGCCAACGACAGCTGCAGCGGAATTGACTCAACATGCGTGAAGATCATCGCCTCTCCGGTCGCGTCCTTCACAATGAACACGAACGTCTGCCTCAACACGCCGGTGAGTTTCTTCAACACTTCCACCGGCGCCGTCTCGTATTCGTGGGACTTCGGCGATAACACCACCTCGAACATTTTCAGCCCGACCCACGCGTATAATACGCCGGGGACCTACACCGTCACCCTGATCGCGTATAACCTGTGCGGGTGCGCGGACTCCGCCACAGCCGTGATCAACGTCAGCACCGAACAGGGCCCCGTAATCGAATGTCCCGCGACGGTCTGCGCGTTCGACCAGGAATGTTACTCAACCCCGAGCGGGTGCCCCGGGGCCGTCTACAGCTGGATTATCACCGGCGGCACGCCGATCGGCCCGACCAACACTCCGAACATCTGCGTCCAGTGGGGAGCGGGACCGGTGGGCACCGTATCGCTCGTCATCACGGGATGCGGGAGCCTCTGCCCCGATACGACAACGGCGATTGTTCCCATCGTCAGCCCGACGGCGAACATCGCGGGTCCGAACCCGGTCTGCATCGGCGCGATAGGTACGTATACGCTCCCGACGTGGCCCGGGACGTATTACAACTGGTCGCTTTCCGGCGGCGGCACGATCATCTCCGGTCTGAACACGCAGGCCCTCACGATCCAGTGGGGCCTCACTCCCGGCAACTACGTGCTCTCCTGCTACTGGAACGACACCACCCTCGGCTGCTCGGGCAGTGACTCTATTATAGTCAAGGTCCGCCCGGAATTCTTCATCAGCGGTTCTCCCGGTCCGTTCTGCCTCGGCGACAGCTCCATGTACTTCTCGAGCGGCCCGGCGAACTGGACGGTCACGGGCGGCAATTTATTTTCGGGTAACGGAACGAGCGCCATCACGGTCTACTGGACGAACGCCGGCACCCATACCGTCACGGCGAACTCCCTCACCCCCGGCGCGTTCTGCAATCCCGTCGACAGCATGACGGCAACTGTCGTCCTGGTGCCGACCGCGCTCTCGATTATCGGCCCGGCCAGCGCGTGCGCCGGCACCCCGTACCAGTATACCGCCACCGCCTCCGGCCCGGGATATACGTTCCTCTGGTCGGTGACCGGCGGCGGCACGATCATCGGTTCGCCGACCGCCAATCCGGTGACCGTACAATGGACATCCCCCGGCACCATCTCCGTCCAGCAGGTCCAGACCAGCCCGCCGCAGTGTCCCTCGGCGCCGATCTCGATGAACGTGACCCTCTTCTCGGTCGCGGCCGTCACCGGCCCCGACACGGTCTGCATGGACCAGACGACAGTCTTCACGGCAGGGGCTCCGAATCCCTTCATCGACTACCAGTGGTCGATCGAAGACGGCCTCGGCAACCCGTCCTCCGCGGGCAGCATCACCACGGGGCAGGGTACCAACCAGATCAACGTCCTGTGGCACGGACCCGGCGGGAACGCCGTGGTCGTCCTCAAGGTCTGCGGCGGCACGATCAACCACCCGGTCGTGATCCTGCCGAAACCGACACCGACCATCCTGGTGACCGGCACGGTCTGCGCCGGAGGGGGCGGTGCCGCCGTCCTGTCGGTATCGGGCAGCTACTCCTCGTATCTCTGGTCCGACGCGAGCGTAAATCCCACGCTCAATATCACCTCGGCCGGCCCCTACAGCGTCACCGTGACGAACGCCAACGGTTGCACGGCCACGGCGAACATCATCGTGCCCGCCGCCCCGCCGCCGACGGCGAGCATCACGACGCCCGACCCGACCGCCTACTGTCTGCCGGCATCGATCAGCACCACCCTCTATGCCCTCGTGGGGACCGGGTATTCGTACACCTGGTACCCGGGGGCGATCGTCGGCGGCCCCACGTTCACGGCGACCGGCACCGGCACCTATTACGTGGTGGTGACCGGCCCGAACGGTTGTACGGCGACGTCGAACAGCATTACGATCACCGCGGCGACCTGCCTGCCCGGATCGTGCACGCCCCTGGCGTACACGCTGGCGATCGCCGACACGCCGCAGACCCCGAACTGCAACGCGATCGATTTCACGGGGGATACGGCGAACGTGAGCAACCTGTCTTGGAGCTTCGGCGACGGCGGCACCGCCGGGAACGTTCTCACAACGTCGCACACCTACACGACGGCCGGTTACTACACCGTCACGCTCTGCGGTGACGCAGCGGCAACGCCCTCCGGCACCTGCCCGGTCTGCACGTCGATCGTGGTCGCCATCCCGGTGGCCGCCGACTTCGACACGCTGGTGAACTGCGACTCCGTGACCTTCACCGAGCTGGCGACGAACCTCCCGGCGAACCCGATCACATCGTACAGCTGGAGCTTCCCCGGCGGTTCGCCCGCCTCGTCCGCGAGCCAGGTCCCGCCGGTGGTTTACTATGCGACCTCCGGTCCTCACCTCGTCACGCTGACGGTCTCGGACGGATCGTGCACGGTCTCGATCACCAAGACGGTCACCACGAATCCGCCGCCCTCGGGCACTTTCACGATGCCCCCGACCGCGTGCGCCGGCTCCAACATACCGCTCAACGGCATC
>DATDQD010000227.1:0-5322 GCA_035292425.1 Bacteroidota bacterium | reverse complement strand
CGCTGACGGCGGATTACATCCACTACGTCAAGGTCGTGGACCAGCTCCCGCATATTGCTTCTCAGAGCACCGCGATGATTCCCGCCGATGTCGTCGAAAACGTCTCCGACAGCTACAGGCTCTTCCTCAGCCTTCTCTATTCGCCGAAACCGGTCGTGACCGGCACCTTCACAATCGCCTCCTTTGAAGTCATGAAGGACATGCTCCTCGCGGTGCGGGGATCGGCCCGGGACCTGAAGGATAAGCCCCTCGCGGTGTTCTCCTGCTGTCCGACGTCGCCATTCAAATGGAGCGACGTGACATCCCAGAACGTGCTGGACTGCGCGAAGTATTCTATCCCCGTCGAATTCATCTCCATGCCGCTCTCGGGGTTCATCGCCCCCGTGACGCTGGTCGGCACGCTGGTCCAGCACACGGCTGAAACGTTCAGCGGGATCGTGCTCAGTAAGCTCGCCAACCCGGGCACGCCTATTTTTTATGGAGGTTCTCCCGCAATCTTCGATTACCGGTACGAATCAACGCCGATGGGCGCCGCCGAGACAATGATGATCGACTGCGCCTACAATGAAATCGGCAAATATCTCGGGATACCCACGCAGGCCTACATCTCGCTGACCGACTCGAAACAGCTGGATGTCCAGGCAGGGCTGGAATCCGGGATGGGTGCGACGCTTGCCGCCTTATCCGGGATCAATAATATTTCCGGTCCCGGCATGATCGACTTCGAAAGCTGCATCAGCCTGGAGAAACTCGTCATCGACAACGAACTCTGCGGCATGATGCTCCGGATGGTGAAGGGGATCGAACCGAAGGAAGATTTTCCTTCCCTTCCCCGATTCGAGGAGCTGTTGAAGGACGGGCATTTGCTCATTTCAAAACACACGAGAAAATATCTGAAAGAAGAAATCTATTTCCCGGGACCGGCGATCAACCGGGCCACCAACGCCCGATGGACCGAAGAAGGGTCGTTCACCATGGATGAGAGGGCGCGCCAGGAAGTGGAAAGATTGCTGCGGGCGTATCAGCCTTCGTCACTGCCCGGGGACACCCGAAAAGCATTGATCGAAATCATGGAAACGGATGCCCGCAGACACGGGCAGGATTCACTTCCCGACAGAGCGCCATGACCGGTCTCGTGCCGATTGCGCTCGACGGGATCATGCCTTCCTTCAAAGCCATTCTCCGCGGCCAGGGGGTACCCCCGAACGCGGTGATCAGCGGCAGGATCAGGACGCTGATCGGGAAATCGCTCGATATCTTTTCCTCCGAAGCCCGTCCATGCTGCGTCACCCGTGATGTTTCAATGGGTGACTTCGATGAAATATTCCGGGGCGAAGGCTATAATGAAGAACAAGCGCCGCTGAAGGCGATCTACCGGCGGGCAGACCACCTGGTGTTATTCGCGTTGACGATGGGTCATGAGATCAGCCGGAGCATCGGGGCATTCTTCGGGAAGAACGATTTCGCGCTCGGCTCGATGCTCGACACTGTGGCTTCGGTGGCGGTGGAGAACTCGGTGGCGTATCTCGAAAACTTCGCTGCCAAAGAATTTACCGGAAAACGAACGACGGCAGCCGGGGGCGTGGTCTTAAACTACAGCCCCGGCTACTGCGGCTGGCACATCGGCGCGCAGAAGAACGTCTTCCGGTATCTCCGGCCGGAACAGATCGGGATAACGCTGAACGATTCCTGCTTGATGACGCCGTTAAAATCCGCCACCGGCGTACTGGTCCGCGGAGATAAGGCGATCCACATCTTCGAGAACGGTTTCAGTTTTTGCCGCACGTGCAAAGACCAGACGTGTCTGGACAGAATGGACAGGTTGTCCTCCGCCGATCATCCAACATTGTGAGGGACCGCATGGAAATCCTGGACCATATTTCGAAACACCTCCGGCTCGGAGACGATGAAATGGTGCTGTCGCTGACGAAGCGGGCCATCGCCCGGAACATCCATCCAAAAACCATCCTGGATGACGGCCTGATCTCCGGGATGAACGTCGTGGGCGAGCTGTTCAGAAAACACGAGATATTCCTTCCCGACGTGCTGATGTCCGCGAAAGCGATGTACGCAGGCATGGACCAGCTCAAACCGCTCTTCCTCAAGGGGGGGATTCCCGGACGCGGGAAGGTCGTCATCGGGACGGTGAAAGGCGACCTCCACGATCTCGGGAAAAGCCTGGTCGGGATCATGCTGAAGGGGGTTGGGTTCGAAGTCATCGACCTGGGGAAGGACGTCGCTCCGGAGAAATTCATCGAAACGGCCGTAAGGGAGGACGCGAAGGTGATCGGCATGTCCGCGCTGTTGACGACGACGATGCCCATGATGAAAACCGTCATCGACCTGCTGCGTCAAAAGAATCTCCGGGGGAAAATTAAAACAATCATCGGGGGCGCGCCGATCACCAAAGCCTATGCCGACGAGATCGGGGCCGACGCATACGGGTTCGACGCCGCCAGGAGCGTTGAATGCGTGAACGCGCTGTTGAGCGATTGAATGAAGCCGATCCTTGAACGACTCCGTTCCGGCGAAGTCCTTGTCGCCGACGGCGCGATGGGCACGATGTTGTTCCGGAGGGGATTGCAGCCGGGAGACTGCCCGGAGGCTTTCAATCTTACGCACCCGGAGATCCTTGAGGAGATTGCATCCCTCTATCTCCGGGCCGGCGCCGACATCATCCAGACGAACACATTCGGCGGGTCGCCGCTCAAACTTTCCAATTACCGGCTCGAGGCACAGACAGACCGGATCAACCGGATCGCGGTTTCTTTCGTAAAAAAAGCGGCGGGCGGCAGGGCGTACGTTTCCGGCTCATGCGGACCTTCCGGTGAAATGCTGAAGCCATACGGCACGCTTGAAGAGGAAACGATGTCGGAGAGTTTCGAGGCGCAGATATCGGTGTTGATCGACGCCGGCGTCGACATCATTTGCGTCGAGACGATGACCGATCTCCGGGAGGCATCGCTTGCCGTCAGGGCGGCGAAATCGGTTTCCCTCTCGACACCGGTGATGGCCACCATGACCTTCGACCGGATTCCGAAAGGGTATTACACCATCATGGGTGTCAGCATCGAACAGGCGGTCGGGGGTTTGACGGAGGCGGGTGCTGACATCATCGGGTCGAACTGCGGGCACGGCATCGACACCATGGTCGAGATCGCCCGGCTCATGAAGAAGATTTCCGGCAAGCCGATCATCATACAGTCCAACGCGGGACTCCCCGCGCAAAAGGGTAATGAGATCGTCTATCCCGAATCGCCCGCCTACTTTGCCGGGAAAGTGGTTGAATTGATCGAAGCGGGGGTCTCGATCATCGGCGGGTGCTGCGGCACGACCCCCGAACATATCGCGGCAGTCAGAAAAGCGGTCGACTCGATCGCACGTGTGAATAATTGAGCGACGCGCCCGGGACCGCGAACGAGGGGAAACAATTGCTCGGCTTCTGGACGGGCACTTCCCTTGTTGTCGGCAACATGATCGGTTCCGGGATATTCCTGCTTCCCTCCGCCCTGGCCGCGTACGGGGGAATCAGCATCATCGGCTGGATCTTCACGACGGCAGGATCGCTCCTGCTCTCGCTGGTCTTCATGCGCCTCAGCCGCCTGCATCCGAAGATCGGCGGGCCGTATGTTTTCGCGCGCGCGGCTTTCGGCGATTTTACGGGATTCATCGTGGCGTACGGCTACTGGATTTCGATCCTCTGCGGCAACGCCGCCATCGCGATCGCGTCCGTCAGTTATCTCTCGATGATATTCCCCGTCATCACCACGTCATCCCACCTGGACACCGTGGCGGCGCTCGCGGTCTTGTGGATCCTCACGGCGATCAACCTGCTTGGCATCCGCGTCTCCGGGAGGGTCCAGCTGGTAACGACGGTATTGAAGATGCTGCCGCTGATCGTCATCGCCCTTCTCGGATTTCTCTATTTCGACCCCGGTCATTTTGTCCCGTTCAATGCGAGCGGGCGCGGCACCTTCGACGCGGTCACCGCGACCGCCGCGCTGACTCTCTGGGCGTTCCTTGGATTGGAGTCCGCGACGATACCAGCGGACAACATCAGGGACCCGGGGCGGACGATCCCGAGGGCGACCATCATCGGCACATCGGTCGTGGCGCTTGTCTACATACTGTCCACCGTGTCGGTGATGGGGATCCTTTCCCCCGATGTCCTGGCGCATTCCAACGCCCCGTTCGCCGATGCCGCCGAAAAACTGTTCGGGTCCGCGGCTGGGTACATTATCGCCGGCGCCGGCGTCGCTGCCTGTGTCGGGGCGCTGAACGGCTGGATACTCCTGCAGGGCCAGATGCCGCTCGCGGCGGCGCTGGATCATTTATTCCCAAAAATATTCCGAGCCCGCTCCGACAACGGCACCCCGGTCCGGGGGATCGTTGTCTCGAGCGCCCTGGTGTCCGTCCTGCTTCTGATGAACTACACGGAGGGCTTCGTTGAGAAATTCACGTTTATCATCCTCCTGGCAACGCTCGCGACGCTCGTTCCCTACCTGGTGTCGGCGCTGGCGCAGATCAAATTCCTCCTGCGGGAGCAGAAAGGCGGGCAGGTCGCCGGGCCGATGCTGGTGGCTGCGCTCGCCCTCGCCTATTCAGCGTGGGCAGTCATCGGGTTGGGAGGCTATACGATATTCTGGGGGGTCGTCTGCATCGCGACCGGCATCCCGATATTTATCCGGATGCGGACGCGGAAAAGGACAGAGGTCTGACACCGGCAACATCATCCAAATCGACGATTCTGTCAATCGGTACCAGGACTACCTGACTATCTCTGTTCAAAGCCGTCAGGGCCCTTCCTCGTTTTGCCGCCCTTCCTCCATGGTCATCGAACGCAAGATTAAGAATTATTGACAACCACCCGACAATTTCCTGACAACCGCGCCCCGGGCATACAGTATCTTTAACCAGGATACTGATCATGGAAGGCGCGTTCATCATATCGTCCAGTCAATCGATCTCCCGTAAGGCATTTGTCGGGCAGATGGGCCTTCTCCTGGGCGCCTGTTTCGCCGGCTGTACTCCCGCAAAGATACTCTTTAAGGCCTTTCCCTCGAAGTTCAAGGAAGATCCGGCCCTCGTTGACGCATATCTGCGCGCCTTCGTCGCGACGGTCATACCGGGGGCACGGATCGACGATCCAAACCTCGTCCGCATCTACACCGACGGTTATTACCCTTTTCACGAGCATTGCCGGTTCTTTGTCTCGGACCTTGCCCAGCGCTGCGCCGATCTCTTCGGGGACGAGAGGTTCCACCTCCTCGGTGCCGCACAGCGGACGCGAGTCATCCAGGACGGGCTGGGCGCCGACGCGAT